>CAYJBC010000006.1:0-31960 GCA_964368535.1 uncultured Muribaculaceae bacterium | reverse complement strand
CGCCCGTCAAATAAGATAAATCTCTTACGACAATTAAAATTATACTATAATATATATGTATTTGCAATAAAAAAGTATTAAAATTTTTAATTTTTTGTAGTTTTTTGTTGGTTTTAACAATTTCTTTATCTTTTTTGATATAGTAACACCTATGAAACCTAGTATAAATCAACAAAAAGTAATTAATTCTAATGACAATTTATTGGTTTTAGCAAGCGCCGGCTCTGGTAAAACATTTTGCATAGTTCAAAAAGTTACTCATTTATTAAAGCGAATTTTACCTGAAGAGATACTTATTATATCTTTTACTAATGAAACAGTTAATGATTTAAAAAGAAAATTACCTGACAAAATACATATCATGACATTTCATAAACTTGCTATTAAAATATTAAAAGATAACTTTATACAATACAGTATCTGCAGTGAAAATTTACTGAAATATATTATTGATGAATATTTTATTTCTTTTATAACTGCCCAAGAAAAGCAAAAATTACTTTATTATTACTTTTCTTTTGATTATAATTTTTTCTTAAACTCAATAGAGTTTAAAAATCTCAAACATCTCATATATACATATATAAGATTAGCTCAGTGTAATAATTATAATTTTGATGATATAGTTTATACTTATACCTCTTCAAAACAAAAATTTTTAATTTCTATTATAGTTAATATTTACTCTATTTATCAATCCGAAAAAAATAGTCAAAATTTGCTTGATTTAAATGATCTTATAAATAAAGCTTATGAAACCAGTAAAATTTCAACTTTCAAATGCAAGTATATTTTTGTCGATGAATTTCAAGATTCTTCACTTTCCAGATTTAATCTTGTATATCAAATTTTTAAAAATTCTAATAGTATAATCAATTTTTTTGGCGATGATTTTCAATCTATTTATGCTTTTTCTGGATGCAATGTTAATATCATGCTAAATGTAAAAAAACATATTTCTTCGTTGCAATATATTACTTTAGATAGAAATTATCGCTCAGATAATTTACTTATTAATTCAGCTAATAAGTTTGTTATGAAAAATAAAAACCAAATACAAAAAAATATACATAGTGATAAGTATATATATAACGCTATAAACTTTGTATATTATATAGACTTAAATACTAAGTTATATTCGCTCATTGATAGTATTAATTCAGAAGATATACTTATTTTAGGTAGATATAATAGTGATATTAAGAATATTAATACGAAGTATAAAACATTAACAATTCATCAATCTAAGGGCTTAGAAGCTGACTATGTGATACTTGTTAATAATAAGAATAGTAAATATGGTTTTCCTTCTAAAATAAAAAATAGTAATATATTAAATATATTTAGTGAAAATGAAAATATTTTATATGCAGAAGAAAGAAGATTATTTTATGTTGCAATAACTAGAGCTAAAATTAAAGTGTATCTACTAATTCCTTATAGTAATCCATCTATTTTTATTAAGGAATATAAAAAGATAGTTAAACTATCTTGATATTATCCAATTGATTTTTTACTTCTTGAATCAAATTTTTTTCTTTCATCTGTATTCAATATTTTTTTTCTTAATCTTAAATTATTAGGTGTAACTTCTAATAGTTCATCTGTATTTAAAAATTCTAATGATTCTTCTAAAGACAATACTCTTGGTCTTTTTAAAACGACAGTTTTATCAGCGCTAGCAGCTCTTGTATTAGTTAATTGTTTACCTTTAACTATATTTACAGCTAAATCATTATCTCTATTACATTCCCCTATAATCATACCTTCATATACTTCAGTACCAGGTTCAATAAATAATACACCCCTGTCTTCTAATGCATTAGCAGCATATGCAGTTGCTTTACCATTTTCCATTGATACTAAAACTCCTAGTTTACGCTCAGCAGAAACTCCACTAGCTAAAGGTTTATATTCACTAAAAGTATGATTAAGTATACCATAACCTTTAGTAAGTGTCATGAATTCTGTATTAAATCCAATTAATCCTCTTGAAGGAATTGAATATATAAGTCTATTTGTTTCTCCAACTTTAGAAATATTTATAAGATCTCCACCACGTGTTCCAAGACTTTCAATAACTGAACCCATTGCATCATCTGCAACTTCTATTTGTACATCTTCAAAAGGTTCACTTTTTATCCCATTAACTTCTTTAATAATAACTTCTGGTTTTGATACTTGAAGTTCATAACCTTCTCTTCTCATATTTTCAAGTAATATTGATAAGTGAAGTTCTCCTCTTCCTGAAACTATAAAAGAATCATTACCAACTTTTTCTACGTTAAGTGATACATCTTTTTGAGTTTCTCTAAGTAATCTTTCTTCAATTTTAGAAGCTGTTACTAATTTACCATCTCGGCCAACAAATGGTGAATTATTAGTCATAAATGTCATTTTAAGTGTTGGTTCATCTATTCTTAGTATTGGAAGTGGATTTTCTTTGCCTGGTTTACATAACGTTTCTCCAACTGAAATATCAGCAAGACCTGCTACTGCAATAATATCTCCAGCTTTAGCCTCTTCTATTTCTATTCTTTTTAAACCAATAAAACCAAATAGTTTTTGAACTCTGAATTCTTTTTTACTTCCATCTATTCTACAACAAGATACCATTTCATTAACTTTAATTGTACCTGATTTAATTCTACCAATACCAATTCTTCCTACAAAATCATTGTAATCTAAAAGTGCAGGTTGAAATTGTAAACTTTCATCAACATTTACATTTGGTTCAGGTATTTCATTTAATATCATATCAAATAGAGGATTAAAATCTTCACTTTGATCTTCTATATTAGGTGACAAACTACAAGTTCCATTCATTGCAGATGCATAAACAACTTTAAAATCTAATTGATCATCAGTTGCATTTAATTCCATAAATAGTTCTAAAACATCATCCACCACGTGATTTACTCTTGCAGTTGGTTTATCTACTTTATTAATTACTACTATCGGTTTAATATTTGCTTCTAAAGCCTTTTTTAAAACAAATCTTGTTTGTGGCATTGGACCTTCATAAGCATCTACTACTAGTAAAACACCATCTACCATATTCATTATTCTTTCAACTTCTCCACCAAAATCTGCGTGTCCTGGTGTATCTAAAATATTTATTCTATGGTCTTTGTAATTAAGTGCTGTAGTTTTTGCTAGAATTGTAATTCCTCTTTCTCTTTCAAGATCGTTTGAATCCATAGCTCTTTCATTTACTGTTTCATTTTCCCTAAACGTTTCACTTTTTTTCAAAAATTGATCTACTAATGTAGTTTTTCCGTGGTCAACATGCGCAATTATTGCAATATTTCTTATATTCATACTTTTCCCTCTTTTTCACACGTTAATGATTATAGCATAAAAAAAGCAAATTACCAAGCAATTTACTTAATTTTTAGAACTTTCCCATTTAGTAGTTACACCGCAAGGAAGCACTAATTTACCAGTTGTTATATTTAGGCCTATTTCACTATATGAAAATATACCATCTTTTTTAATGTAAGTTTTCATAATATTTTCTATAACTGCTCCTGATATACCTGCACTATATGAGTTTATAAGCATAAATAAAGCATCCTCGGTTAGAAGTTCAGCAGTAAGTTCAACTAATTCATTGATATGCTCTTCGAATGTCCATACTTCACCGTTAGTGCCTCTACCAAATGATGGAGGGTCCATTATTATTCCATCATACTTATTTCCTCTTCTGATTTCTCTTTTTACAAATTTTAATACATCGTCAGTTAAATATCTTATTGGTTTTTCTTGTAAATTATTAAGTAAAACATTTTCTTTACACCATTCATTCATACCTTTAGATGAATCAACATGCACTACTTCTGCTCCAGCTGATAAAGCTGCAACTGATGCTGCACCAGTATATCCAAATAAGTTAAGTATCTTTAAAGATCTATTTGAAGATTTTATTTTTTCCATAACATAATCCCAATTTACTGCTTGTTCTGGAAATAATCCTGTATGTTTAAAACCCATTTGTTTTAAATTAAATTTTAAATTTTTATAATTTATAATCCATTTTTCAGGTACTTTTTTATAATTTTCCCATGAACCTCCACCTTTATTTGATCTATGATATACTGCATCAATTGTTCCTGCATATCTTTGAGATAATATACCTTTATTCCAAATAATTTCTGGGGATGGTCTTAAAAGTGTTACATCTCCCCATCTTTCTAATTTTTCTCCATTTGATGCATCTATTATCTCATAATCTTTCCATTCACTAGCTATTTTCATATTTCTCCCTTTTTCTTTCAACCTTTTTTTGTGTTTTTATAACCAAATAATCAATTTCATTTATATTGTCAATTAAATCTTCAACTATAATTGTATTTATAGTTGGATTAACATAATAAGCTGTCATAGCATCTAAAAATAATCTGTCTATATATTTAGTAATTTCAAGCATATTCAAATTCTTTTTTTCTATATTTCCAACAATCTTTTTTATAGCAATTTCTTTTACTTTTAATGTAATATTAAATTCCTCAAATGCAAGGTAATAAGTGCTTAAAGGCCCTAATTCTCTACTGCGCAATATAGACTCTTTTTCAGATATACTTAATGAATTAAAATTTAATACGTAATTGAATTTGTCTATAAACTTTTGATAATAACCCATTGCTTCTAAATTATTTAGATCTATCAAAGCATTTTTTTCAGGTGTTATTCCAATGCAATTTGTATAATTTATATTATCTAAACCTATAAATTTTATTTTAGTATTATTTAACACATATATACTTTCATTGTACTCTATTCTAAAGTCTTTTTTCTGCATAATAGATATTAATTTTTCTAAAACTGGCAAATTATTTTTTATACTAGAAATGTTTTCAAGTACTATTACCCCATTCTCACTTAATTCTTTTTGGAAATTTGCTTCAACTAATAAGTTATAATATATATATACTCCTTCATATTTGCTTATATCTAAGTAATTTAAATAATCTAAATCTATAAATATAACCGGTATATTAAATACTTCACACAACTGTTTAATTACTGTTTTTTTGCCTACGCTTTTTTCTCCATTAATAATGATATTACTTTCAAAATTTTGATTTTGAGCCATGCAAAATAAAGTCGATAATTTTTCAATTGCTTCATTTTGAAAATGAACTATTTTCTTTATTTCATTTGTTATATCGTAATGGTATAAATATTCATCTTCGTTTATAGATTCATTTCCTGGAATACTTGAAATTATGAATTCTCCTAATTTTTTATCCAATAATACAACTTGTCGACTATTTTTCATATTTTCCGAAAAATTTTCTATACCACCAAATTGATTAATAGTGTCATTACTTACTATTTGATATAAACATGATTCATTATTTTCTAAAGCGTACTTTGAAGTATAATATTTTTTTTCGTTATGATTAACTATTTCATTAGCATCTAAAGAACTAATTACTTCGACTACTTTTAATATATCATAAGTTTCATTGTATTCGATTCTTTCTAATAACATATAGTATTTTGTTTCCATAAACATCCCCTATTTGTAGTTTATCATAGTGAAAAATAAAAAACAATAAAAAAAACTGAGTTCATCAGCATATTTTATAAACATGGCGTCCTCAGAAAGATTCGAACTTTCGACCTACCCCTTAGGAGGGGGTTGCGCTATCCAGCTGTGCCATGAGGACATTATTTAGGGTATATTGGTAAATACAATATATTTATTAATAATACCATAAATGTTCCACATTTTAAAGGTGCTTTATATCTTAACATTTCATAAATAGCTACTATTTTATCAGAAAGTGTTACCATCCAACTTTCAGTGTATTTAGGCAAAGTCTTACTAAGTGGAAACATATGGGCATTTATTGCATTTAGTTGCCTTTTGTTTACATTAAAATATTGTAATGCATTTTCTGAAGCTTTTTTAGAATGAGCTATTAAACTTATTTCTCCAATTAATTCATCATCATTATACAAATCATGAAGTAAAGCAGCTCTAGTTATATCTTTTATTTTTTTTAATTTAAATTTTCTTGATAATCTATATGCTACTTTAGATACATTTAAGGAATGCTCTAACCTAGATATTCCATGGTGATTTTCATCTTTTAGAGTAATAAATTTATCACTTTTAATTATATCTGAAATTATATTATTAAATTCTATATCTTTTTCCATTTTTATTCTTAATACCTCAATCTAATTAATTATATCACTTTTTTTCTTTTGAAACACTATTTTCTTCTAATATTCTTAAAATTTTTCTTTGATTCTTTTGTAGTTCTTCTATATGCGTGTACATTGCTTCTAATATTAACTCACTTTTTAAATCTGTTTTATAGTCATTGTGATTTCTTTTTCTTTCTCTTTCTGCTTCTCTATTTTGACTCATCATTATTACAGGAGCTTGAAGAGCAGCAATACAAGAAAGAACTAAATTAAGTAGTATAAATGGATAAGGATCTACTTTTATAAATAAAATATTTAAAATTATCCATGTAATTAAAAACATAGTAAATACAATAATAAATGTCCAGCTACCCGCAACTTTAGTTATTAAATCTGCCATGATATGTGAAATTTTTTTGTTATTATCTGATTCTTTATCTACATCAATTGCAACACCCTCATCTAAAATCATATCTATTAGCTCGTCATCTGATATAGTTTCTAAATCTTTATTTATTAATATTTTTGCAATTTCTTTTTTTGTTTTTTTCTTAGCCATAATATACTCCTAAACTATTATTAGTATATCAAAATTAAATTCATATGATAAATTAAAATGCACAAATTTTACATTTTTTATACAAAAAAAAACACTATATAGTGTTTTAATATCGAATGGTCGAGAAGACAGGATTCGAACCTGCGACCCCTTGGTCCCAAACCAAGTGCACTACCAAGCTGTGCTACTTCTCGAAAAAACTGGTGCACCCAAAGGGAGTCGAACCCCTAACCTTTAGATCCGTAGTCTAATGCTCTATCCAGTTGAGCTATGGGAGCCTTCCTTTTCAAGTTACTAGTACATTATAGTATATTTTATTTAAAAATGCAACTATTTCAATAAAAAAAAGTGATGTAATCACTAATTTCCTAATGTGAAGATACCGTTTAATACTTTACCTTCGTTGGCAGTTTGATCAGAGTCAAGATTAACAAATGTAATTTTTACATCCCATTCATGAAATGCTGTATCACCACTACCAGAAACTATTTCATAATCAGTAATTATGTCATAAATTCCTGTTTTATTTGTTATATCTAGTCCGGTAACTGTTTGATTTGTTATTCTGTCTGTAACTGTCGCTTCTTCAAGTCCTGTTACTGAAGTAATAATTACTCCCTCTGGATTTGTAATTGTCAAAATTATTTCTGGTTCATTAGTTGGAGTTGTATAGATATAATCATTGGTAGTTAAATTAATACTTGCATTATAGTTTTCAGTTGTTCCCTCTGCTGCATTAAATCTAACATTAGCAGTTGTTTCTGCAAATAAATTTCCTTTACTTTCATTAAAATTAGTTAAATTAGCTATTAGGCTAATATCAGTTCCTTTAGTAAAAATTAATTCATTAACCGATTCAGTTTCAATTTGTATTTCTGAACCCTCACCAATTCCAGGGGTAATCATAAAGAATGCAAATGATAGACCCACTATTAATAATAACATTACACTTACAAATATTAATAAATATATTTTAGTTTTTTGGTCTAATTTATTTAACATATAATCACCTTACTATAATAATATCAATTTATCACAATGGTGTCAATTGTTTCATACTAAACTTTGTATTCCTTTACTTTTAAAGTATATTTTTCTGATTATATCTACTGGAAAAACACTAAGGGGAATTATTAACACAATTAATAGTTCGTTTATTGTTAATCCATAAGTTCTAAAAAGAATTCCTCCATTGTATATGATATAAATTTGAATTATTATTATAAATGCAAATATTATTAAAAATATCTTGTTTTTAAAAAAGGATGAAAATATGTTTATTCTTGTAGTTCTTGCATTAAATGCATTATAAACTCCTAAAAATATGAATAATGCAAAATATGCTGTATATAAATAAATATTGTTTTCTCCTGTCCTAAAAAATTGTTTAACTATATCAACTTTTAAAAATAACAAACAAATTACTGAGGAATATAAACCAGTAGTTACTATTTGAGATAACATGTATTTATTCATAATCGGTTCATTTATTTTTTTAGGTTTTTCCTGCATGTATTCTTCAAGAGGAGTTTCAAATGAAAATGCTAATCCGGCAAATGTATCCATTATCATATTAAGCCACAACATTTGAATTATTGTAATTGGTTCACTTATACCGATTAATGATCCAATTATCGATATTAAGAGTGCGCATACATTAATTGATAGTTGGTATATTATAAATTTCCTAATACTTTTAAATATAGTTCTTCCATAAAGAATTGTTTTTCTTATTGATAAAATATTATCATCTAAAATTATTATATCACTGGCCTCTTTAGCAACCTCTGTCCCAGACCCCATTGAAAATCCAACATCTGCTTTCTTTAATGCTGCGGCATCATTTACTCCATCACCTGTCATTCCTACAATATATCCTTTTTTTTGAATTATTTTAACTAATCTACTTTTATCCTGTGGTAAAGCTCTTGCTATAACTTTAATATTATCAATTAATTTACTTATTTCATCATCATCATATTTATTAAATTCATCACTTGTAAATATAATGTCTTTATTGCAATTTGTTATACCTGATTCTTTTGCTAATACTTTTGCTGTTTCTAAGCTATCGCCAGTAATCATGATAATGTTTACTCCAGCATTTTTTATTGATTTTACTGTTTCATACGATTCTTTTCTTAACTCATCTTTAATACAAACTAAACCAATATATATGTATTCTTCTTTACTTTTTTCAGTTAATATAATTACTCTATTGCCTAATTGCATTAAATTTTTAATATATTCATTTACATATTTTTTATGTGTGAATAATTTTTTGTTAACATTTTTATCATAACAATAGTTACATTTATTCAAAAGAGTTTCCGCTGCACCTTTGTAAAATATTCTTTGGATTCCATTATCATTTATGGTTATACTACTATATTTTTTTGTACTATCAAAAGTTTCTCTCGAAATAATTTTTATATTTGCGTTATTTTCCCCATAGAATTTTAGAAGTGCTTTATCAGTGGAGTTACCACCTAATATATTTTCATTACTCTTACTACTTTCGTTATTAAGATATATACTAAAATATAATAAATCATATAATTTTTGATGTTTTTTTATTTCGGATATATTATTAAATATTTTATTATCAGGAGATATAAATTTTGTTACTTCTAAAACACCTTTAGTTAATGTACCTGTTTTGTCAGTTAGTAAGTAATTAATATTTCCTGCTGTTTCTACACCAACCATATTTCTAATTAATACGTTGTCTTTTAACATTTTTTTCATATTTGATGATAAAACTAATGTTATCATCATTGGAAGACCTTCCGGCACTGCAACTACTATGATTGTTACACTCAAAGTTAGTGCATATAGTAAATAATTAGTTATTTGTTCAAAATTTGTTATAGTGTCAATTATTAATTCTAAATCATAATTATTATTCACTACAATATTAATAAACAAATAAACAACACATACCACAAATGCTCCCAAATATCCTAGTCTACTTATAATTTTGGCTAACCCTTTTAATCTTACTTTAAGCGGGCTATCTTGCACTTTTTCCTGTAGTTCAGCAGAAATTTTACCATAGATAGTATTTAAACCTACTTTATCTATTTTTATTAGTGCTTTGCCATTGTATATTACTGTACCTTTATATACCTTATTTTCTTTATTTATTTTACCATTTTCAATTGATATTTTTTTACTTTCTTTTGTTTCTCCATTTAAACTAGATTCATCTACAGATAAATTTCCTTCGATTAAATATCCATCTGCGGGTACTTTATCTCCTTGATTTAACATAATAATATCATTTACAACTATATCATCAATATATACTTGCTGTAGTTTCTTATTCCTATAAACGGATGTATTTAATTTTGAATTATCTTCTTGTAATTTCAAAAAAGCTTTTTCAGAACCAAATTCAGAAAGGGTTGATATAAATGTTGCTAAAAAAATTGCTACCATGATACCTATTGTTTCAAACCAATCGAATGACCTAAATAAAAAAATTATTTTTATTGTTAATGCTAGTAATAATATTTTAATTATAGGGTCTGCTAAAGCACTTATAAGTAGTGTTATAAAGGTTTTTTTATTATTACATTTTATTTCATTACTTCCATATTTTTGTCTAGATACTAATACTTCTTCATCAGTTAATCCCACAGTACATAGCCTCCTACAAATATATATGTTAAAATCAAAAAAAAAAATACACATTTAAGTGTATTTACGTTCAAATGATATGGCTGTTATCAATAAGATTATTGTGGTTATAATTCCTATAAAAAATTCCGGATAAGCTAAGTCAACACTTGCAATTATGCTAAAATAATTTAGTTCTCCCATCAAATGCCATGTTAAAAAATAGTAAATTTCTATAAATAATAAAGCAAGTATTCCAAAGATAACAAAGAACTTGTTTTTATTTCCTTTAAAGTTATGCCATATTCCCCAAAGTATCACTAGTATTACAAATACTGTGATTGGATTAAACAATATTATTGTTCCGCTGAAAGATATATTACCTATTCCCCCAAACCAATCCCTAAGCATCATTGCTAAATTCAACATTAAAATAATTGTTAAAATTACTTTTTGATTGGTCTTTAATATATTATTATTTTTTATAACTCTTTTTTTCATTTCTCTTCCTATTCTAAAAAAATTATACTATATATTTAATTTAAAATCAATTCGGAATCATCAATATATTTTAATCCTGTTTTGTGATAGTTAATTTTATTGATTAGATCTAATGAAAGATTTTTTTTATTTAAATAATTAATGACATCTTCCTTGGTTACTTGATCAAACTGTATTACATTAGTGAATGTGTTTAAATAACTTGTTTCTTCATTTTGTTCACTAGAATTAAACCCTATTATACTTTTTTTGTTTTCTGTTATTGTAGCTAGTATGAAGCATCCTTTTAAAATAATTTTTTCTCTTTTAGAATCTAGAATATAACCTTTTTCTTTAACAATTTTAAATAAATTTTTAATACTACTATTTAATTTATCGAAATTTTCAACAACAATTATACTATATGGGTTGTATTTTAATTTAGTGAACAACGTTTCTTCATTGTAACCAACATAACCTGCAGAAATTCCTATGAAATGATTAATAGAGTTATCATTTGTATACTCTTCTCCATTAATGTGAATAATATTTGTATTATCAAATACTTTTATAATTTCCTTTATTGTTTTTGTCTTACCAGACCCTTGCATACCCAGTAAAAGATTTATGCTTATATTATCTATTTTATTTAACTTTTCTAAGATAATATTATTTATTTTTTCTATTGCGCCTTTCTGCCCAATAATATTATTTTCTAAATTATATTTTAGTTTTATTATACTTTGATCAACATTATCTAAAAAAGTAATATTAGCTTTTTTTATTAATACTTCCTTTATATCTTTACTAGTTATTTTATTTTTATTGTTTTTGTTATTTTGTTCTAGTTTTTTTATTATTTTTAATTCTTCATTTTTATAATTAGATGCTTTATAAAAGTCATTAGACTGAATTGCCTTTTCTTTTTGTTTTTTTAATTCATTTAATTTAGTTAATAAAATATTTGCTATTTTATAGTCATCATTTTTCATTGTGACTTTTGAACAAATAGAATCTAAAAAATCTAATGTTTTGTCAGGATTTTTCTTATTATATATGTACCTGTTTGAACAATTTATAATTTCTTCAATATTTGAATTCGATATTTTTACATTGTGATAAGCTTCATATTCATTTTTTACATTATTAATTATTGTTTTTGTTTCATCGAGTGTAGGTTCTTTAATCATAATATTTTCAAATCTTCGGCATAAAGCTTTGTCCTTTGCTAAGTATTTTTCATATTCATAAATAGTTGTAGCGCCTATGCATTTAATATTACTTCTTGCTAAATGTGGTTTAAATATATCTCCTGCGCTGACAGCCCCTTCGGCCCCTCCTGCATTAATTAATGTATGTATTTCGTCTATAAATAATATTGTTTTTTCATTTTTAGATACTTCTTCTAGAATTTTAGTTATTTTTTCTTCAAATTCTCCTCTATATTTTGTACCTGCTACTAAGTTAGCCATTTCTATTGATATTATTTTATAATCTATTAATTTTTTTGGCACTAATTTCTTATTTATCATTCTTGTAAATTCTTCAACTATTGCTGTTTTGCCAACTCCAGCTTCTCCTATTAAAAGAGGATTGTTTTTTTTCTTTCTCAGAAGAATTTCCATTATATTATTGATTTCATTTCCTCTACCAATAATATTTTCATCCATATTTATTGTATCATTTAAAACTTTGCCAACTTTTACATCTACAATCGTATTATTTTTTTTATTTTTCGTAAAACTTAAATATATATTATCTAAATCCAGTTTCAAACTAGTTAATATTCTTATTGCTACTCCTTCACCTTCTTCAAGCATTGATATAATTAAATGTTTTGGAGATACTTTACTTTGATTATCTTCTTCCGCTATATCTTCTGCATTTAATAAAATTCTTTTAAGAAGAGGTGTATATAAATTAAATGATACATTCTTTTTTGGTATACTCACTAAACTTATTAATTCTTCTTTAAATATATTATAATCTATATTATATTTCTCGAAAGTCTTTATAATTGATTTGTCTTTTTTTAATAAAGAAAGAAGTAAATGTTCACTTCCTACAAAAGGATGATTTAATTTACTTCTTTCTTCTTCCATATTTTTTAAAATTCCTGCTACATGTACACTATATTTATCAAACATTTTTTCACCTATTACCATTCTATGTAAGTTATGAAATAATATTAGAAATTTTATTCAACAAAAAAAAGCATAAAAATGCTTTTTGATTATTTATGCTATGTAATATAATACATTCGATAAAACTAAGATAACTATTGTGATTCCAACAATAAACATCCATATAGTTTTAATCCACTCTTTATAACTGACTTTTGTATAAACAAGTCCAAGAATTAATACTAAACTTGTTGGCGCTATAACTTGAGCAATTCCATACATAGATGAGAATATAGTTGAAACTAAAGATAATTGATCTACATACATTACTGAAATATATGAACCAATAACGTAACCAGTATAACCGAAATCTGGATGGAATATTCCAGATAATAAAGCTGCGATACTAGTAAAATTAGGGTTAAATTCTACAGTTAATGTAAAGAAATAATCTGATATAGCAGTCATAAATGGAGTTATATATGAAACAATAAATGTTATAAAAATAACTATTATTAAAACACTTGGTTTAGCAAATACTTTTAAACCTTTTACTATACCTTCCATAACTTTATCAAAACTAATTCTTGCAGAAATTGCAATTAATATTGTCATAACTATTAGTAAAACCATTCCTAATAATAAATCCCATGATCCGAATGCTACTGCTGATGAACCTAAAATTTTAGCAAATACAGCAGTTTCTCCAACCATTAATTCTAATAACCATGTATGAAAATCATTAAACACTGTAATTTCAAAATATAGTTGCCAATTTATAAAACCTAATATAGCTATCACTGCAGTAAGACCTAAAATAATTGACATTGGAATTATATTTACTTTTTCAGTATTATCTTCAATAACAAATGGATCTTCAACTGTTTCTAAGTTTTCACTATTTTTAATAGATTTTAATCTTAACACAGTAAATAATATAAATAATGCTAATGATGCTAAAGCTATTATAACTCTATATTCAAATCCACTTGTAAAAGGAATTTGAGTATATTGTGTGAAGAAGTTTAATCCTTCAGTTCCCCAAGGGGCACCGATAATTCCAGATAAAACTGCTCCAAATGTAATCATTAATGCAGTAACTTTATCTATTTTCATTTTTGATAAAATTGTTATTACAAATGGTACAAAAAATATAACCATTAACGTTTGATTAAATAATACAGTTAATATAGTGAAAATAGCTATTGATGATATTGCTACTACAAGTTTTTTGTTAACTAATTTCTTTGCTATTTTACTTGTAATTACCTCATATGCCTTTACTTTACTAAGAACTCCGTAAAATATAGCAATCGTAAATAAGAATATTATTTTATCCAATGAAAAATATACTGAATAATAAAATAATGTAGATATATCAGTTAATGATAATCCAGTAATTTCATAAGATGTAAATTCTGCACCACTGAATGCTCCATTTGGTACAAACCATGTAATTAATATTGCTGATAACAACAGTACTCCTAATGATTTTAATAATGAATATTTTTCTGAGTTAACTGTATACGTAATACAAGTTATTGCAGCGATAAATATACCACTAAAATGAAGTATAGTTGATTCTTCAGTAAGGAAAAATCCTAATACAAATAGAACTAATGCTAATCCAAATGCCCCTAACCTCGTCCATTTTATAATATTTGTTTTATCTGCAGTTTTAATTGTTTTAACAGTTTTTACTTTTTCAATTTTTTGTACTGGTTCAACTTTCACAGATTTCACTTCTTTTTTTGCACTAACTTTTTTACTAGATGCTTTACTAGTTTTACTTTTAGCGCTTGTTTTTTTCTTTGTTTCTTTCACTTTCTACCTCCTATAGTCAATTATAGCAAACTGTATTTTAAAAAAAAAGTATTTTTACATTTACTTTACGTGTAATTTAATAAAAAAAATATGGTATTAACCATATTTTAAAATTCTCCAGTTATGCCAACTAAATTGTCATCTGCATTCATAAGTACCTCAACATATCTTCCTTCGTCATCTACCCATAAATATTTATAATCATATGCATCTTTATAAACAAGTAAACCATCTACATCACCAATAGTTTTTTTGAATTCTTCATGAGTGATTACTTCCCCGTTATTTAATTCCTCAATTACTAAAAGGATATCATCTAGTAAAACTTCTTCATTTTTATAATCGTTAACATTATATTCGAAAGATACTTTCGTAACTAGACCAGTATATGATTCAATTATTAATGAATTCTCTTTGTCAAGATTATATGTATAAATATAATCCTCTTTACTTGATTCTATTCCAATTATTTCAGTTGCTGCATCTAATTTAATATCAAGTTCAATTAAGTTTAAACATTCTTCTTTTTTACATAAAGCTTCATTTGATGAACCACATGCACTGATTGTAAAAATAATTAATATTAGTAATATTTTTTTCATACATAATTCTCCTTTTATTTTTGAATATCTATCCAATAAAAATCTCCAGGTGGGTTAACCGGTGGACTTTCCGGGTGGTTTTCCGGCCATGTTGGTGTACTAACGTTACCTGCTCGGTCTTGGGAATGGAAATGGTAACTTTTTCTTTGTGTTGTTGTATATAATTGATAAAATTGATAATCTGGCAAATAATTTGCATAATATTGTGAAACAGGTAAATATGCTTGAACTTCAATAAATCGTAAAATTCCACTTAAATTGTCTGTTGCTCCTAGTTGGACATAGATATTGCTGCTAGTTTTAACATCTGAAGTATATAGTGCTCCCCATGCATTATTATATCTTGCAACTACAGTAGGAATTGAAGGTCCTGTGGCATCTATTTTAATCAATTGAGATTTAGTAGCTTTATTACCTGCATTATCTATAACAGTTAATGTAACTGTTGTTCCCGCTGTGTCATAATTTATACTACTTCGAGAGAGTGTTGCACTTTTTAGTTTGGACAATGAATCACTTGATCCAGAGGTTGATATTTTTACATGGCTTTGATACCATCCATTTAAACCTACTGTTCCAGTAACATTAATTGAACCAACAACAGGAGCTGTTTTATCTATTTTAATATAAAATGGACTTGACCAACTACTTACATTACCTGCATTATCTACTGCTCTTATACAGTAGCTTGAATTAGAATTATTCGTGTAAGTATATGATGAACCCAATCTTGCAGTTACAGCTCCAGTACATCCAGATGAATACTGATAATAACTAGCTCCGCTACCTACATCCGTACTTCTAAAGTTGCTGATTGCTATAGTATAGTTTCTCCATGCAGTCGAATTACTTATAACAGTTCCGTTAACTGAATCTCTAGTTAAAGTATATATTGGCACTGAAGGAGCATTTTTATCCATTTTTACTAATTTAGTAGTTGTTGATACATTACCTGCATTATCTGTTGTAGTAAGAGTAACAGTTGTGCCTGCAGTAGATGAAGTTATATTTGTGTGCGATAAAACTGCTGATTTAACACCAGATAAATTATCTGAATATCCACTTCTAGTTATACCTACATTAGTTCTGTAATAACCATTGGTTCCTAGTGTTCCAGTTAAATTAATTGTACCTACTACTGGAGCTGTTTTATCTATTCTTACATAAATTGGACTTGACCAACTACTTGCATTTCCCGCATTATCAACAGTTCTTATACAATAATAACTATTTTGTTCTGTAGTATAACTATAACTACTATTTAGATCGTTTGTAACAGTACCAGTACACTTAGATGAATATTGATATTTATTAGGTCCACTAGTTGTATCTGTTCCACTAAAATTACTTACGTATATATTGTAATTTCGCCATACAGTAGAGTTACTAATAGCTGTTCCAGTTAAACTATCTCTAGTTATTTTATATGTAGGGATAGTGGGCGCTGTAGAGTCTTTTTTTAATACCTTAGTAGTTGTTGCTTTATTACCAGCTGAATCTGTTACTGTAAGAGTTATTGTTGTTCCTTTAGTATCTGCTGAATAACTTGAATGACTTAGTGTTGCGATTACATCTGATACACTATCAGTTGATCCACTACTAGTAATTGTTACAGGACTTGTATAGTAATCATTTGTACCTAGTATACCAATGAAATTAATTGTTCCTGGTTGTGGTAGTGTTTTATCTATATTTATAAACTCTGAACAAGATGTTACACTTTTGTTATTGGAATTTATTGCTAATACACATACTGTATTTGAACCATTTTCTGTAATTGTTACACTATCTGTTGTAAATGTAGTTTGAGGCGTACACTCAGCGTCATCGATACAATATTTTTGAGTTTCCATCTCAGAGTCAAACACATCTGTAATTTTTATACCCATTTCAACATCTGTTTTAGCCCAGCCATTTTCATTTATTACTGAATCGTCAGGTGTAAATGTAATTATAGGTACATCACTTGTTATTGTATAAGTTATTGTTTTAGTTGTAACATGACCTGCAAAATCTTGAGCTGTGTATGTTACATTATGTGACCCTTCTGTACTTGTATCTATTGTTTCTGGATTTACTGACACTCTACAGTAATCTTTTGATGATAAATCATCTGCACATGTAACCCCTTCAAGTAAATCTACTTCAGCATTTGTTCTTACACCAGTATCTTGTGCACCTGAAATTGTTGGTGGAACTACATCCACTTTTATTTGTGTGCTTGTACTAGCGCTATTTCCTGCTTTGTCATATGTTGTAAGAGTTACTATTTGTGAAGCTGTGCTTTCAGCAACTTCAGGAACATCTACAACTGTTACATCATGACCGGATAATGCATCTGTACCATCTGTATAAGTTATTGTTACGGGACCTTTATACCATCCGTAATCTCCTTCAACTCCATCTACAACTATTTCCCCTGGAATAGGATTCTCTTTATCAATTTTCACCTTAGCTGAACAATCAAAAGAATTTGCTCCAGTCGAATCTTCTGCTGAAGCACATAAAACAGTCTCGCCAGATTCATCAACAATTATTTTTTCACCTGTAATATTATCTTGTGGTCCACATATCTTTTCATCTACACAATATTTTTGAGATAAAACACCTATTTCACTAGGGTCAATTACATTTACTGAATAAGTTACATTTTGATTAGTCCATCCATACGAATTAGGGGAAAAATCACTAGCTATATCAAGTATTAAATTTGATTGATTAATTAAATTTTCCTGAGTTAATATTAAATCAGCATCTAAGTTCCTATTTATATTGGTAGCTTGATTTGAGTCTAAATTAATATAAGTAACTTTTACTTGCCAATCTTGTTTTGTTCCTACATCAGTACTATTTGTAGATATTTCATATTCAGAAACAAAATTAATTAACCCATAGAATGTTGTTATATCATATCCCGATAAGGATTCTCCACTTACAGCATCTGTTACTGTTACATAATCTAAATCTGTATTCCATGTAATTTCTTCATTCTCAGGATTAATTACATTAAGTAATATTTCTGGTTTTCTTTCCTCTGTTGAATATGTATAATCATTGTTAGTTACCTCAAAATATACATTATAAAAATCAGTAGCTGTGCTAGTTCCAGTATTGGCTATTAAGTGTGCACTTGTAGTTGATTGCGTAGTAAGATCATTATCACCTTCACCAAAGTTATCTAATGTAGCATTTAGTGATAGTGGATCCCCTTCAATAAATGTTAGTTGGTCTACAGATTCACTTCCAAATAGTACATTTTGAATTGCAGGCAACTGTACTACTGTTCCCAAATATGCGTATGTAACTCCAATTAAACCAATTGTCAAAATAGCGGCGATTATAATGCTTTTTTTCTTATGCTTAGTTATTGTTTTTTTTAATTTATTAAACATATTATTACACCTATCCTATGCACTTAATATAATTATTTATATTCTTTATATTCATAATATCATAATATAGGTAAAAAATATACATTTATTATATATTTATTATTAATAAATTTACATATTTTTTTGTTTGTAGTAAATAATATAATTGGTGAAGACATGAATGTAATCAAGAGAATACAACAAGAATTTAAAAATTGTCCTGATATTATTATTAAAAATTATAAAATTTCATTAATTAGACAAATTAATGTTGTTTATTTAGAAACTTGTGCATCAAGTGATAAAATAAATGATATGATACTCAAAAATTTAGTTAATATCATTAATTTAAAAAAGAAAATTGGCCCTTTAGAAAAATTATTAGCTGGTTCAAATTGTGTAAAAGTTAAAAATTTAGATGAAATGGAATTTTATCTTACAAATGGTTATGCTTTAGTAATTGATGGTAGTACTATATTTGCTGTTGAGGCAAGATTAGTAGTATTTAGAAGTGTTTCATCACCACAAGTTCAAGCGAGTATAAATGGTCCAAAGGATGCCTTTGTTGAAAATTATCTGATGAATGTTGGGCTTATCAAAAGAAGAATTAAAAGTAGTAAATTAAAAACAAAAAATGTTGTAGTAGGAAGAAAAACTAATACTTTTATTGGTATACTTTATTTAGATGATATAACTGATAAAAAACTTGTTGATAAGGTGCATGAAAAAATTAAAAATATCGATATAGATGGAATAGTAGATTCAAGTCAAATTGCTCATTTGATTGACGGAGAATCTCGAAGTATTTTTCCAACAATCAAATTTTCTGAAAGACCCGATGATGTTTCAAAAGCTCTTTTAAATGGCAAAATTGCTATAGTTGTAGATAATGCTACATTTGTTCTTATAACTCCTTGCTTTTTTATAGACTTTTTCCATCCTTCCACTGATACATATACCAAAAGTACAAATGTAAATTTCATCAAAATCATAAGAATGTTTGCTTTTTTTATCACTGTTTTGGGACCTGGATTATATATAGCCATTGTAAATTATAATATGGAAGCAATACCTACCACCTTATTATTAAATTTTGCAGTTCAGCGTGAAGGATTACCCTTCCCAGCGTTTATTGAGGCATTTATAATTTTGACTCTTAGTGAAATACTTAGAGAAAGTGATTTGAGGTTTCCTTCAGCATATGGTTCATCTATATCTATTCTTGGAGCCTTGGTTCTTGGCGAAGCTGCAGTAAATGCCGGCATAGTATCTCCGATAATGATCATTGTAATTGCATTAACATTTGTATCTAGTTTAATATTTACTGATATTGATATGATTAATGCAACCAGGTATTATCGTTTCTTATTTTTAATTGCAGCTGCTTTTTTAGGTCTTTATGGATGGGTTCTTATATTATTTTTTATGTTAATAAAACTTGCGAGTACATATTCTTTAGGAAAAGTTTATACGACCCCTATATCCCCTTTTGATAAATCATATTTTGGTAAAATATTTTTTAAAACTGATGAAATTAATGATAAGAAAAGAAGCGAATCTTTAGTAAATGAAAATATAACGAGGGAAAAATAATGAAGAAAATAGTAATAATTATTATAATTATATTTTGCACAGGATGTGTTGATTATAAAGAATTAAATAACCTATCCTATATAACAGGAATGGGAATAGATTATGTAGATGATCAGTATGTTATAACTTATGAAGTCATGGACAATAAAAAAGAAGGTGCCATCATAGATACTCAAACTTTTACTGTAACTTCAAAAGGAGACAATATATATGAAACTGGAGTAAATGCAGTAAGTAAATTATCTAGTAGTGCTTATTTTTCTCATACACAAGTTATTATAATTTCTGAAGAAGTTGCAGAAAATCATTTATTTGAATTATCTGATTTTGTTATGAGAAATCCTAAATTAAATGAGGAATTTTTATTAGTAATGAGTCAAGGTTCACCTGAAGAAATATTAAATACTACTACTGAAGAAAATCCGAGTACAGCATTTTATATTTATGATTTAATTAGAAATAATGTCTACAGTCAAAATTTTTATATAGATATGCCTTTTGCTATATTTGTACAAAAAATGACTGAAGATAAATATGATCCTGCGATAAGTGTAATAAGTATGACTGATAATCAAGAAGTAATACTAGAAGGAATGGCAGCTTTTGATCAAGATAAATTTATTACTACTATGGATAATGATCATGCAAATTTATATAATTCCTTTATAAATATGAATACAAACATATCTTTAAATGTTGAATATAAAGATGATTTAGTTGAAGCTATTACCAAATTTGAAAACACAAATATTACAGTTACAGATAATAAAATTAAAGTTAAATTAAATGTAATTGTGGAGCTTAAAAAGAATTCTTTTAATGCTGATTTATATGAATTAAATACTTATAATGATATAGAAAAATTACTTTCAGATGAATTAAATAATAAAATACATGATTTCATTATGTATTTGCAAAAACATAATACTGACTTATTAGGTTTTGGTAATTCATATTATATTTCAAGTAGAAAAGATAACAACGATTTATGGAGATTTGCTGATGTAGATGTTGAAAGTTCTTTAACAATATCAAGGAGAGGATTGATAACAAATGTTCATAACTAATAAACAATATATTAGTACCAACTTTTTTTTAGGTAGGGCTATGTTTTTAGGAGTTGGCTTTTCTTATATTTTTCAATTTGCCGGTAAGGACTCATGGATTAGCATTATTCTTGGTTATTTACTTGGTAATGTATTCATACTTATTTATGATAAAATTGCTAAAAATATAAATTATAATTTAAATAATTTTTTAAATAAAAAAACATTAATAACTAATATTTGCAAATTAATATTTTTCATAATATATTTATATCTTATTTTGTATGTGAGTGTAATTTTCACTAATTTTGTAAAAGTTTATTATTTATTTGAAACCCCTATTTGGATAACTTTGTTATTTCTAATTGGAATATCTTATTACGCAACACTTAAAAGTGAATATACTATTTTACATATTAGTATGATTTTATTTCCAGTTAGTATAACTATTAATATATTAAATTCTCTTTTTTTAACCAACTTTACTGAAACAATAAACTTTTTACCTATATTTACTACCAATATAAATAATATATTTATTGCCGCAGTAATATTTGCAATATTTTCTTCGATTCCTAATATTCTTTTGATCGAATATAAAGCCCCTCTTAAAACTAAATTGTTTAGTTATTTTTTAATATTTATAGTTTTGTTTATTATAAATTACTTTATAATAGGTGTACTCGGTGAATTCTTAATTTCTTCTTATACATATCCTGAATATATGGTTTTAAGAAGAATTAAACTACTTAACTTTATTGAAAATATTGAAAATTTTGCATCTATAATATGGTATTTTGACGCATTTATCATTATCTCGTTAGCTCTATCTAAAATACGAAAAATGTTCTATTCAAAGAAAAAAGATATTTATATTCCTATAATTTTAATAATTTCAATATATATACTATTTAGTATATTTTCTAGATATTATACTGCTACGATAACATTCTTTGGTGTAGGAATAATTATACTTCTAACCTTATTAATTATTACAGGTCCTATTTTATTAATTTTTACAAAAAAAAGGAAAACATAGATTTAGTTTTCCTTTTTACTTGAAATGCATCCACAGTAATCTTGTCTATATAAATCAAATTTTTTTGCCAATTCTACACTTCTATAATATCCACCATTTTTTTTAAAATCCCCGTAAATGAATTTTATGTTTATTTCATTTGCTATCTTTTCACCAATTTCATTTACTATTTTACTGTTTTTATGAGGACTTACTGTAAGTGTTGTTCCAAAATAATCATATTCTTTTTTCAAGGCTTCTTTAGCAGTTTTTCTTAGTCTTAATTCAAAACATTTATTACATCTTATACTACCTTCAGGTAGCTTCTCTAATCCAAAAATAATTTCTTTAAAAGAGTCATTATCATAATCGGAATCTAAAAAATCTAATTTGTTCACAGTTTTGTATTTTTTTATAAATTTTATTTGTTCTTGTTTTCTTTTTTCATATTCCTCAGCTGGTTCAATATTAGGATTATAATAATAAACTGTTATATCAAAATACTTTGTCAAAAATTCAATTACTTGTGTTGAACATGGTCCACAACAACTATGTAGTAAAAGTTTCGGTTTTTTATTTAAATTATTAATTATTTGGAGTAGTTTGTTCTGGTAATTCATCTGGCACCTCTTCATATACATCAAAAATATGACCGCTATTTGAACTGTCTAAATATAACGTTCCTTTTTCTTTTTGTATTTCCATTATATCATTATACATACTAAATTTATCAAAATTTACTAAATTAACATGTACCGTATTTCCATCATTCATTTTAAATATAAATCTTTCTTCATCAAGCATTTGATCTTCTTTTATATTTGGGGCATACTCTATTTCACTTATTTTGTTTATTAAATTTTGATCTAATTCAGCTAATTTTACAATTAACTCTTCATACAAATTATCAGGAGTATAATTAATTAAGGTAGGGACTCCAGTTTCTTTAGAATATTCAACCTCATTGTTTCCTTCCAATATCAATTTTTCATTTGAATTATTATAAAATAAAACTTTGTTTTCTGTAATAATTATATTAATATTTCCTAGTAATGATTTTGTAATTTTGGCTTCTTTTATGTATGGATTACTTTCAAGAAGAGACTCTAGTTTACTTCTTGATACACTTAAATTATTTGTTTTATTATTAATTTTTATAATTTCAAGTACTTCACTATCATTTAATATATTATTTCCTGAAATTATAATATCTTTTATGTTCATATTAAATATATAATATATACACATACCAATAAGATAAAGTATTAAAATCAAAAAGATTAATACTTTTATTCTTATCTTTTTCTTAACTTTTTTTTCCTTTTTCATAAATTATCCCATTTTATAATTTTTACTTCAGTTTCTAAAGTTATGTCAAATTTTTCTTTAACTATTTTAATTACATAATTTATTAATTTAGTTACATCTTCAAAACTAGCATTATCTTCATTGATTATAAAATTGGCATGCTTCTCACTAACAACTGCTCCGCCAATTTTATATCCTTTTAATCCTGCATCCTCAATTAATTTTCCAGCAGATAAATTTACTTCAGGATTTTTAAATGTTGATCCCGCTCCTTTTTTATCATAAGGTTGATTTTCTATTCTAAAATTTTTCCATTTTTCAATGTTTTCCAAACTTGCTTCCATGTCTCCTTGATAGATATTGAAAGTCGCACTTATAATAATTTTATCTTCTAAATCAGTTGATCTATAACTATACTTTATATCTTTTTTTGATACTGTTTTTATTTCATCATCTTCTAATATTTTTATACTTACTAAATCATCAAATATAGTTTTTTGATGTGCGCCAGCATTACCATATATACTTCCACCAATCGCACCAGGAATATGTGAAGCCCAATCAAAATTAGTATATTTTTTTTCAATCAACTTATTAACTAAAACTGGTAATAAAACACCAGATTCTACTTCACATGTATTTTCATTTATTATAATATTATTCATATTTTTAAGACTAATTATCATTCCAGAAAAATAAGTATCATCAAGTAATATATTTGATCCATTACCAATAACAAAATACTTTAAGTTATTTTCTTTAATTATGTTCATACACTCTAATAACTCTTCTTCTGTATTTGGCATAGCAAAATATTTAGCTGTTCCACCAATTTTAAATGTAGTATATTTTTTTAAATTTTCTTTTTCTATAATATATTTTTTATTCACCTTTAATCACCTGCTTAATACTTTCATATATAATATCAGCTGAAGAATCTTCTTTTATTTTTTCTAAATTTTTCTTAATCTGATCATATTTTTCTTTTTTCATTATATCTGTTATTGCAATAAATAATTTTTCACTAGTTAATTTGTTTTCCTCAATAAGCATTCCAATTCCTTGATTTACCATATCAAGCGCATTATGGTATTGATGATTGTTAGCTACATAAGGAGATGGTATTAATATACTAGGTATTTTAAGGGCTAAAATTTCACTTATAGTCGATGCACCCGCTCTTGAAATAATTAGGTCAGCTGATTTCATTACTCCTGCTAAATTATCAATATATGGTTTAACTATAACATTTTTAGGGAAATTTGCATTTTCAATAAATGAGTTATACAAATTTTTTCCAGTTATAAATAATATTTCGTAATTTTCTTTATCTACTAATGATAAAAAAGTCTTAAACTTGGTGTTAAGTGTTGAACTTCCTAAAGAACCACCAACTATTATTATTAGTTTTTTTTCTTTAGAAAATCCTAAAGTTGTTTTATCTACAGTTTTAGTAGTTAAGGCATTAGATGAACATGGGTTTCCAGTATATTTTACAGTTTTAGCACCCTTAAAAAATTGTTCACTGTTTTTAAATGAAACACCTATAAGGTCCACGTTATGAGCTAGTGCTCTATTTGATTTTCCTGGTATACTATTTTGTTCATGTAAAAATGTTTTTA
Organism: uncultured Muribaculaceae bacterium; assembly: GCA_964368535.1. Classification (GTDB taxonomy): domain Bacteria; phylum Bacillota_I; class Bacilli_A; order RF39; family UBA660; genus CAKOSP01. Next base: position 6,631 of record CAYJBC010000006.1, on the reverse strand, counting down.
ATTTCAACTTTTTAGCTGCCTTAATAACTGGGTATGTAACATATCCACCTACTCCAATTACAATGTCTGGTTTAAATTCTTTCATGATATTCAAACATTTTTTATAAGCATTTTTTATCAAAAAAATATTCTTAAAATTTCTAATCATATTACTTTTACTAAGACCATATATCTCAAGTGGTATATATTTTATATTTTTTTCCGGTACTATATCTTTTTCCATACGATTATGTGTACCTATATATATAACTTCTAAATTTTTTTCTTTTTCTTTAAATTTTTCTATGATTGCTAGAGCTGGGTATATATGTCCACCCGTTCCTCCTGCACTAATAATGATTTTCATTTTTATCACCTATAATAAGTATACAATAAATTTAGAAATTTTAATATATTTTTCTTTCAAATATACAGTTTTATATTATTGCTTAGTTACTATATTACATGATATAATTTGTTTGGAGATGAATATGAAAAAAAAGAAAAAAGCAAAAAAAAGAATACTTCTTTTTATAATAATTATGATTATAATTGGATTTGTAATAACTTATATGTTTTTAAATACATTTGAAAGTAACGATATTGAATATAATGAAACTGCCATAAACGCTGCAAAGGATGCTGGTGTATATGAAAAAATATTAGATACTCAGTACTCTAAGACCCTTGAAGAAGTTCTTATAAATAATTTGTTTGATGAAAAATATTTTGATGAATATTTAGAAATCATTTATATTGATACCACTAATTTTTTAAATAATATAAATGTTTTTCTTGATAAAACTTATGTTGCTGAAGAAATAAATAATATATACATTCTTAGCAAAAAAAATCAAGAAAATTTACTAACAATTGACTATATTGATTTCACTAAATATATTGCAATTAGTAATTTTGATGTACTTAAATATGATAGATATGAACTATTTTTAGATGAAGAAAGTGGCATGGAAAATGCTGTTGCAAATACTGTTACTTATGTTAATATTGGACTTGATTTACCTTTTTATGAAAATGTGACTGAAGTTAGTAATCCAAGTGATATAGATGTTTTAATAAATAAATATTATAAGTTACCTGATGATTATGAACCTACTAATTTAATAAGTATTCCTGGTTATTATGGAGAAGTTAGAATTATTGAAGAAGCTGGTAATAAATTTACTGAAATGCTTGAAGCTGCGGAAAAAGATGGGTTTGATTTTATTCCAACAACAGCTTATAGAGATTATAACTGGCAAAATACATTATATTCAAATTATGTAGCAAGTGATGGACAAAAAGAAGCTGATACTTATTCAGCGAGAGCTGGACATTCTGAACATCAAACAGGGTACGCTATTGATATAGCTAATGAAGACTATTATGAAGCAACTGGAACTAGGCTCAATGATGAAGATTATGGTTGGATACTTGATAACGCTCATAAATATGGGTTTGTTGTTAGATATCCAAAAGACTCTACTGATATTACTACATATATTGAAGAACCTTGGCATTTAAGATATTTCGGAATTGAACTTGCTACTAAAATTATTAATTCTGGTATAACTTATGATGAGTATTATGATTTGTATATTAAAGAATATTAAAAAGCGATTACTCGCTTTTTTTAATTCGTTGTAAATTTGAAAATTCATATTCTGGGATAGATAATATTTCGCACGGATCAAATGTTCTGTTTGGACAATCTATATTTTTATTATTATTTCTATGATAAAAAACATGATTTCCATCGTTATAATATACTCCTGTATTTGAATTATCTATACATAATTTTTTATCTTCTTTACCAAGTGACATATTATAAGTAAGTAAAATTTCACCCTTTTTCGTTTCAAATGTAATATCTAAAAGCGGTTCTTCTTCGTTTGAATTTGTATTTATTGATACCATTAAATTTTTGTTTTTTAAACTTTTGAATTTTAAATGACAGTCTGCTAAGTTTAATGTTGATTCAGCACTTAATGCAAATTTGTTTATAACTTTTCTTATCATATTTTTTGTTTTTTTACATTTTACATTATCTAATTTTTCTTTATCATAATAATCAAATAATGATTTTATTATATAATTCACATTTAATGATTTAGTATCATAATAAATAATTGGTTTTAAAATAACTTCCATTTGGAGATTATGAGATAATTTAGTTACATCATATACTTCAGATGGTTTAACTGCATCTTTTGTTCTTAATATATTAGCAAGAGCTAGTTTAGATGCATCATATTCTTTTATAACACCATTTTCAAGAACAGATTCTAGTTTTTCATCTAGTTTAAATTGTATTTTATCTGAAGATATTATTATACAAAAATTATCTTCACCTATTTCACCTTTCATTGTAATATCTCTTTTTAAAATATCTGATACATATACTTCGACTTTATTTTTTTCTTTTGTTTCAAAAATTGTGTATATATCATTTACAGATTCAACAAATTTCATATCAAATAAATTAATAATATATACCGCGTCATGATTAATTTGTCTGATTTCCTCTTTTTCCTTTTCACTTAAACAATTTTCTGTTTTGTCAAGCCACTTATATATGGCATCATAACCTTTTTGTTTCACTACATTCACCTCTAATTTAATTCTACTGCTCTAAAAAATTATTGTCAATAAAAAAGTAGATTACTCTACTTCTTCAAATCTATATTTTTGATTTATATCAGGATACTTTTCTTTGTCCACTAATGAATTAAACTCTTCATAATCTCTAACCCATATTTTATCTAAATTATTAATATCTTGATATACTACTAAATCTTTTATATTTTCACTATCTCTAGCAATGTATAGCAATTTATATACATGACCTTTAAAATGTTTATATATATTATTTACTAGTAGTTTTCTTTTCATCTTTTACTTCTTTTGTTTCTTTTTTTACTGGTTTAGGTAAACATTCTTTTCTTGAAAGATTTAATCTTCCACGATTGTCATAACCAAGAGACATAACAAGTATTTGATCTCCTACTGACACTATATCTTTAGGTTTATCTACTCTTTCATGAGCAAGTTGCGATACATGTACAAGACCTTCACATCCAGGCCAAAGTTCTACAAAGCATCCGAAGTCTTCAACTTTAACTACTTTTGCTTCATACTTTTTACCTTCTTCAACTACTTTAACTACATCCAAAATCATATTTTTAGTTTTCTCAATTATTTCTTTATCAGAATGATATATGATTACTCTACCATCATCTTCTAAATCTACTTTAACTGCATCTTTATGATTTACAGTTGCAACATTTGATGATTCGAGAATAATTTTAGTAATCATTTCTCCGCCTTTACCAATTACATCTTTAATTTTTTCAGGATCAATTGTAAAAGTTTCAACTTTTGGTGCGTATTTAGATAATTCTTTTCTAGGTTCATCTATTACTTCAGCCATTACATCAAGTATTTGCATTCTTGCTTTTTTTGCTTGAGTTAAAGCTTCTTTTAATATGCTTTCAGTTACTCCTTGTATTTTAATATCCATTTGAAGTGCTGTAATACCAGCTTTAGTACCAGCAACTTTAAAGTCCATATCACCCATGTGATCTTCAAGACCTTGAATATCCGTTAAAATAGTATATTTATCGCCATTTTCAATAAGACCCATTGCAATACCTGCAACTGGTGATTTAATTGGCACACCTGCAGCCATTAAACTTAAACATCCCGCACATATTGTTGCTTGTGACGATGATCCGTTAGATTCTAAAACTTCTGAAACTACTCTTATTGTATAAGGGAATTCTTCTTCTGAAGGTATTACTTCAAGTAAAGCTCTTTCACCTAGTGCTCCATGACCAACTTCTCTTCTTCCTGGTGCTCCGTATCTTCCAGTTTCACCTACTGAAAATGAAGGGAAATTATAATGAAGCATAAATCTTTTCGTATCCTCAAGACCTAATCCATCAAGTATTTGATGTTCACCTAGTGCTCCAAGAGTTGTTGTTGCAAGAGCTTGTGTTTCACCTCTTTGGAATACTCCAGAACCATGGGTTCTTGGTAAAATATCTATCCATGCATCTAAATCTCTGATTTCATCCATTTTTCTACCATCAGGTCTTATTTTCTTTTCAACTATTAAATATCTAATTAAATCTGCTTCTATTTGATTAATTGCTTTTTTTACATCTTTCATTTTTGATTCTAAATCTACTGAATCATTAAATAAATCTTCAAAATGAGTTACACATTTTTCTTTTATTTCGTCTATCTTCGCATATTTAGCTAATTTTTCTTTTATTTGAATTGCTTCAAGCATATCATCTTCGAATAAATTTTGAACTGTTTCAAATATTTCTTTATCTATATCAAAGATTTCAAGTTCAACTTTTTCTTCACCTATTTCTTCAATAATTTTTGTTTGGAAATCACATAATGTTTGAATATTTTCATGTGCAAACATTAATGCATCAAGCATTGTTTTTTCAGATAATTCTGACGCGCCCGCTTCAACCATGTTGATAGCTTTTTTTGATCCTGCAACTGTAAGAGCAAGTGTACTTTTTTCTGTTTCTTCAGCTGTTGGGTTAATAACAAATTTTTTGTCTATAAGTCCAACATTAACTCCCGCAATTGGACCATCAAATGGAATATTACTTATTCCTAATGCTAGTGATGAACCAAACATTGCAACCATTTCTGGTGCATTATCTTGGTCCACTGATAAAACTGTGTTTATTACTTGAATTTCATTTCTTAAATTCTCATTAAACATAGGTCTTATAGGTCTATCAATAAGTCTTCCTGCTAAAGTTGCAGCCTCACTAGGTCTTCCTTCTCTTTTAATAAATCCACCAGGAATTTTTCCTACTGAATATAATTTTTCTTGATAAATAACTTGAAGTGGAAAAAAGTCTTGAGTTACTGGTTTACTACCCATAACACATACGGATAATACCACAGTATCCCCATATCTTACTAAAACTGATCCATTAGATTGTTTAGCAAGTCTTCCTGTTTCTACTACAAGGTCTCTACCTAAAAAATTTAGTTTAAATTCTTTTTTCATAAATACCTTCCTTTTATATAAAAAAGACACTAAAAAGATTAGTGCCTATTTTCTTAAATTTAATTTTTTAATAATTTCTCTATAACTTACTACATCATTTTCTTTTAAGTAGTTAAGTAATTTTTTTCTTCTTCCAACTTTCATTAAAAGTCCTCTTTTAGAATGGAAATCATGGATATGAGTTTTGAAATGTTCAGTTAACTCATTGATCTCTGCTGTTAATAATGCAATTTGAACTTCAGCAGATCCACAATCTTTTTCATTTTTAGCGAATTCTTTAACGATAGTTGTTCTTACGTCTTTTGATAAAGCCATTTTTATTTCTCCTTTCATAAATTAATCGGTTTAAACATAGTATTAGTTGGAGTTTCTAAATACCAAGTAAAAACTTCATACATATTGTATTATATTTTTTAATTAATTGCAAGGTATTTGCATAAAATATTTCATTTTATTGTATACAAGTACATTGATTTTTTCTTATTTTTATATTAAAATATATCATTATATTTAAGGGGGAACTATGGATTTAAACAAAAAAGCAATTATACATGCGAAAACATTAATGGATAGACATAACGATAATCCAAATAATGATTTAAAAGATCAATTAACTGAAAAAGATTATTTATTTTTATTAAATGAAGTTTTACATGTAATAAATAGTAACCCTAATGCTTCATTTGATGATATTAAAAATATTTTATATCATAATAAAAACATAGATAATATTTTAAAAGAATTTGTTTTTGATAAAAAACTTACTTCAAGCTTAGCTATTAATTATGGAACTAGATTTACTAGAGATAGAATTACAATCGGTAATATGATTGAAGAAGAAAACTTTCATAAGGAAAATAATATAGATACTATTTATGATATTGCATCAACATCAAAACCTTTTCTTGCCTTTGCAGCCTTAAGAGCCTCTGAAAAAGATAATCTTGATTTAGATAAACCTATTAATGAGTACGCTAAAGAGTTTACTAAAATTGGTAATACAACTTTTAATGATTATTTACACTTTAAAGTTGATATACAAACTGATGGTCGTTTAGTTGGTGATCATCATAAAACTTTTAATGATTCGCATAATGCCCTTATTAATGCGTGGGTAAGAGAAAACTTTCCACTTCAAAATAATTATACTGATATTGGTTCGATGATTTTAGTATATGCTCTTGAAAAATTTTATAAATTACCTTATGAAGAGATACTAAAAAATAATGTATTTGATATAGCTAATATGAAAAATACTCACATGTTTGTTCCAAATGAAAAGAAACATTTAGTTGCTTCGAATAATAATAATTGTTTAGTTGATTCTAACGGTAATATAATAAGTAATAAACTTTTGCAAGGATCTGCTCATGACCCTAAAGCAAACTTTTTTATGAATCATGGCCAAGCTTTAGGTCATGCCGGTATTTTCACTACTACTAGCGATATAACTAATCTTGCATATGCTTTATCAGATCATAAAATACTTAATGAAGAAAATATGAGTAATCTAGTTAAAACTGAAGTTGGTTTATTAAATCATCCAAAGTTTAATAAACCTACTAATTATTTAGGTAAACATGTTTATTTGAAACAACCTACTAAAGA
>CAYJBC010000005.1:0-36832 GCA_964368535.1 uncultured Muribaculaceae bacterium | reverse complement strand
TGGGTAAAGAAGATGAAGTAGCAAAAGAAATAAGCGAAGCAGTAGACGATATAGAGGCATCACAAGCGTATCAATGGATTAAATTCAACGAAGAAAAGGCAGAACTAGATAAAGTATACTATCAAAATTATTTTAAAGATCTAGGATTTGAAGAAGGAATTGCTGAAGGCAAGAAAGATGGACTTGAACAAGGAATTGAACAAGGAATCGAACAAGGTGTAGAAGAAACTATTAAATCGATGTACCAAAATAAACTTAGTATTGAAGATATAGCTAAATATACTAATAAAAGTATTGATGAAATTAAGAAAATACTTAAGTAATCTCCTTTTTGGGGATTTTTTCTTGGCATAAGATATGATATTTGATACAATAGAAATGGTGAAGAAAATATGTTTGAATATATAGGAGATAGATTATCTAGTGCACTTAAAAATATTAAAGGCATGGGTAAAATAACAGAAGAAAATATTAATGATGCGGTAAGAGAAATTAGAATGGCTCTTTTGGAAGCAGATGTTAATTATAATGTAGTAAAAGAATTTATAGCTAATATAAAAGAAAAAGCTATGGGAATGGAAATTGGTAAATCTTTAAAACCTGATGAAGTTTTTATTAAACTTATTAAAGATGAACTTGTTAGTTTATTAGGTGGTGATTATAGTCCACTTGAAACTGAAAAGTATCCAACGATAATTATGCTTGTTGGGTTACAAGGTTCTGGTAAAACAACTGCTTCAGGTAAACTTGCAAATTATGTTCGTAAAAAACATAACAAAAAGCCGTTTTTAATAGCGGGTGATGTTTATAGACCAGCTGCTATAGATCAGCTTATAACTTTAGGTAAATCACTTGATGTTCCAGTTTATTATGATAGAGATGAAAAAGTAGTAGTTAATATAGTTAGTAAAGGACTAGAAAAGGCTAAAGAACGTGGTTGTAATTATATTATTATAGATACTGCGGGGAGACTTCAAATTGATGAAGATTTAATGCAAGAAGTTAAAGATGTCGAAGATTTTGCCAAGCCTCATGAAAAATTATTAGTTGTAGATGCAATGATGGGACAAGATGCTATAAATGTTATAAACGGATTTAATGATAAATTATCATTAACTGGTGCGATTATTACCAAATTAGATGGCTCTACAAAAGGTGGAGTAGCATTATCTATAAGACATTTAACTAAAGTTCCAATAAAGTTTGCTGGGGACTCTGAAAAGTTAGATGGTTTATCTGAATTTTATCCTGAAAGAATGGCTGAAAGAATACTTGATATGGGTGATATTTGGGCTATTGCAAATAAAGTTGAGGGTATTATAGATGAAAATGAAGCTAAAGACCAAGCTAAAAAAATGAAGTCTGGTAAATTTGATTTAGAAGATTTCTTAAAAACATTATCTCAAATAAAAAAATTGGGACCTCTTGAAAATATACTTAAAATGCTTCCAGGTGCTAGAAAAATGGGTTTAAATAATATAAGTGTTAACCCAAAAGATTTTGCAAGAGTTGAAGCAATTATTTTATCAATGACCATTAATGAAAGAAAAAATCCAGATATTTTAAAAGCTACAAGAAAACAAAGAATAGCTAAAGGTAGTGGAACTAGTGTTGAAGAAGTTAATAGATTATTAAAACAATTTGAAGAAATGAAAAAAATGATGAAAATGATGTCAAACGGTAATATGAAGTTACCTTTCTAGGGGGAAATATGTTTGTATATAATAAAGTGGATACTGAATATAGGTATTATATTCAGTTAAAGGATTTGGAATATATTTATTTTAATAAAAAGGACGCACCGCAAATTCTAATTAATACAATTAAAGTAGTAATGGATGATAATGAAGGTATATTAAGACCAGATGATTTTGTATGTTTATTTGCTAGTAAAACTGTACTTGAATATCTTACTAGTTGTGAATTTATATTAAATTATAATGAAAATAAAATTTTATCACCAGAAGAAATAACTAGTGCTTGTGCGATAATTTTAAAAACACTTATGAATAATTCTATACATGATAGTAAATTTATGAAATCTGAAGAATATCAAGATTATATGTATTTATTAAATTCTTATAGAGATTTAAAACAATATAGAATAGGAGAAAAAAATATATTTTTCCCAGATGAACTATTTACTTTGGGGCCAATATTTCATATGCCTATTACTTCTGATTATATAATAACTGATTCATATCAATTTAATGAATTTAATATACAAAAAAAAGATGGTTCAGTTATAGAGGAAGAAGAAATACAAAATATTATATATGAAATAGAAAATTATTTAAAAAACATTAATTATTTAAGAAAAGATGTAAATGACAATACCATAGTTGTTTATGATGAATCTGAAACTAATATTAAAATATCTTTTGATAAAACTTTATTTGTGCAAGATATGCCTAATGAACGTAAAAGAAAAGGTGATTAAATTTGTTTGCTTATAATAAAATTAATAATGAATATTATTATTATATACAATTAAAAGATTTAATATTAGTCGCATTAAGTAGTGATGATGTAATAGATGAAGTATATGAATTAATCGAAACTTATGAAAATAAAATTGATTTAGATACATTTATTGGAATTACTAATATAAATGTAATGACTTATTTATGTAATCAAGAATACTTATTTAATTATAATGACAATAGATATTTAGGTTTAGACAAAATAAGTTCATATATTCAAAAAAGCATTTCCTTAGTGCTTAATTATGATATTTTAAAAACAAAATTAGATGCAGAAGATATTTATTCAAAGGAAATATATGAGTACAGACTTAAAAATTTTGTTGATTTATTTAAACTTCGAAATGGTATGATTCCTTTAGGTTTACCTGATGATTTATTTACTATCGGAAAATTAGAAAATGCACATAGTTTTAACGGAAAATATAATTTTTATGAATCATTTATTTTTAATATGTTTTTTGTAACTAAAACTGATGGTTCTTTAATTGAAAAATATGAAAAGCAGGATATGTGTGATTGTATTAAACTTTATTTAAAACAGCATGGATTTTTTAAATCAGAAAAAGATTATCCAGCTAAGCATGTTTGCCCTGATGAAAGAGACAAATTATTAGTAATATTTAATAAAGAATTGTTTAATGGTGAAATAACAAGAAAAAGAAAAAAAGAAGAAAATTAAATCTTCTTTTTTTATTTAGTATTTTATAGTATAATAAGTACGGTGTTATTTATGAAACAAACAAATTATAGAAATTTTTCAATTATTGCTCATATAGATCATGGAAAGAGTACTCTTGCTGATAGAATACTTGAAATTACTCATGCTGTATCTGATAGAGAAATGAAAAATCAACTTTTAGATAATATGGAACTTGAAAGAGAACGTGGAATAACAATTAAATTAAATGCAGTAAGACTTAATTATAAATATGAAGATGAAGATTATACTTTTAATTTAATTGATACTCCAGGGCATGTAGATTTTACATATGAAGTTTCTAGATCTTTAGCTGCATGTGATGGAGCTGTTTTAGTTGTGGATGCAGCGCAAGGAATAGAGGCACAAACTTTAGCAAATTTATATTTAGCTATGGAAAATGATTTGACTATAATACCTGTCATAAATAAAATAGACTTGCCTAATGCTAATGTTGAGAAGGTTACAAATGAACTTATATCTGTTCTTGGATTTAAAAAAGAAGATATATTACTTGTAAGTGGTAAAACTGGAGTAGGCGTTAAAGAACTTTTAGATGAAATAGTAAAAAGAATCCCTGCACCATATATTAATAATGATGCAAAGAGTAGGGGTTTAATATTTGATTCTTATTTTGATCCATATAAAGGTGTTGTTTTATTAATAAAAGTAGTTGAGGGTGCTTTTAATGTTGGTGAAACTATTAAACTAATTAATATGAAAAGTGAGTTTGTAATTACTGAGCTTGGATTTAGAACTCCTAAGGATGTTAGTGTTAAAACTTTAGAAAGTGGATCGGTTGGATATGTGGTTGCGGCGATTAAAGATATACGTGAAGTATCTGTAGGTGATACAGTAACTACTAAACAAAATGAAGCAAGTGAAGCTTTAGATGGTTATAAAGAAATGAAACCAATGGTTTTTTCAGGAATATTTCCGACTGAGTTAAATAAATATACCGATTTAAAAGAGGCTCTTGAAAAATTAAAATTAAGTGATTCTTCACTTACTTTTGAACCAGAAACAAGTGAAGCTTTAGGATTTGGTTTTCGTATGGGATTTTTAGGACTTCTTCATATGGATATAATTAATACAAGATTGGAACGAGAATTTGGATTAAATGTAATTGCAACTAGTCCAAGTGTTATATATGAAGTTTATAAAACTGATGGATCTTGTATGTATATTGATTCACCGACTAAAATGCCAGATAGACAAATTATTGATTATATTAAAGAACCTTATATATATACAAATATTATTGCGCCATCAAGTTATGTTGGTTCGATAATGGAACTATGTCAAGAAAAAAGAGGTATATTTAAGAATACTGAATATATAGATAGTGAAAGAGTTAATATACATTATGAAGTTCCTTTATCAGAAATTGTTTATGATTTTTATGATAAATTAAAAAGTTATACTAAAGGTTATGCGTCATTTGATTATGATATATGTGGTTATAAAACAAGTGATCTTGTAAAGATGGATATTTTGTTAAATAGTAAAGTTGTTGATGCTTTATCTGTAATAGTTCATAAAGATCAAGCTTATTATAAAGGTAGACTTATAACTGAAAAACTTCAAAAATTAATACCTAGACAAATGTTTCAAATTCCTATTCAAGCATCTATAGGCTCAAAAGTTATTGCCAGAGAGAATATAAGTGCGATGAGAAAAAATGTGCTTGCAAAATGTTATGGTGGGGATGTATCTAGAAAAAGAAAACTTTTAGAAAAACAAAAAGAAGGTAAAAAGAAAATGAAGATGGTTGGTAATGTAGAAGTTCCATCAGAAGTGTTTTTGGAGGTTCTTAAAAATGAATAATGAAGTAATAAGTACTTATGTACATATACCTTTTTGTAAAAAAATATGTACTTACTGTGATTTTTGTCATTTATTATATAATGAAGAATTTGTGTTTAATTATTTATTAGCTTTAGAAAAAGAAATTATAGAAAAATATAATAAAGAAAAAATTAGAACATTATATATTGGTGGTGGAACACCGTCTTGTTTATCAGTTCCAGCATTAAAGAAATTTTTTAATATTATGAATCTTTTTGACTTAAGTTTAGTAGAGGAATATACTTTTGAATGTAATTTAGATGATATAAGAGTTGAGCTTTTAGAAATACTTAAAGAAAATAGAGTAAATCGACTTTCAATAGGGATTGAGTCATTTAATGAGAATAAATTGAAAATATTAGGTAGAGAAGCTGAATTTAAGGACGCAAAAGATAAAATATCTTTGTGTAGAAAATATGGTTTTGATAATATAAATGTTGATCTTATGTACGCTGTAGATGGAGAAACAATGGGTAATTTGACATCTGATTTAAGAAAAATAGTTAAACTTAAAACTGAACATATAAGTACTTATAGCTTAATAATTGAGGATAATACTATTCTAAAACAAAAGGGAATTAATTATATTTCTGAAAAATTAGATAATAAAATGTATAATAAAATTAAATCATTTCTAAAAAGAAAAGGTTATAACCATTATGAAGTAAGTAACTTTGCAAAAAGTGGTTTTGAATCTAAACATAATTTAGTGTATTGGAATAATGAAGAATATTATGGTTTTGGACTTAGTGCAGCTGGATATTATGAAGGTGTAAGATATGAAAATAATAATAGTTTAAAACTATATATAAATAATGATTATACAAAAGAACAAAATATGATTTCAAAAAAAGAAAGAATGGATTATGAATTAATGCTTGGTTTAAGAAAATTAAGTGGTATAAATATAGATAAGTTTGAAGAAAAATTTGAAGAAAATTTATTTGAAATATATAATATAGATGAACAAATAAATCAAAAAAATATTATTAATAATAATGGTTTCATTTATATAAATCCTAAAAAGATATATTTAATGAACGAAATACTTATTAAGTTAATTTAATAAACTACTTGTTAGTTTATTTTTTTTTGTTTTGTAAATAATATATATAGGTGATTAGTATGCTTACTTATTTAGATATATTAAACGGAGAACTTAGTCCTAATTTTGATAGTTATAATACATTATATACAGTTCAACTGGATAGTGATGAAGTTAGTTTAGATTTAAAATATTTTACTGATGATAATGTAACTGTGGAAATATTTAATAATGATAATTTATTAAGTGGAGAAAATAGAGTAATAATAAATGTAAGAAATAATGATGAAGTAACTGAGGAGTATGTGCTTGTTGTAAATAAAGAAGAAACTGTTGCAGCATTTAATGAAGTGCAGAATACTGCACTTGTAAATAATAGTGAAATGATTGAGACTCCTAGTTATGTTGTTCCTTTATTATTGGTGACAGTTTTGTCATTAATATTTATTATGTATAAAATAATTTTTAGAAAGAAAAAACGCTTTTAATAAGCGTTTTATTCATTAATAAGTACTGCATGAAGAACTAATCTTTTAATACCACCATCATCACAAGTAGACAAAGTTATTATTTTATCATCAGTAGTAAGATCTACATTATAATTATAATTACTTCTTTCTTTTAACATTGTAAAAAATTCTAATTTATCAAATGGACTACTGTAATTAATATTTAAATAATCATTTGTATTGTTAATAGTATATGTTGAAAAAACTTCATACTTTAAAGATTCATATACTGTGTCTATACTAATAATTCTGTTTTCTTCATTATTTTGCCAATCTTCATATAAAGTGTTTTTTAAACTACCAAACATAACAGCTGCATTATAATTTGTGTGGCCATAAATAATAGTATTATCGTCAGTCATATCTGGATCATTACGGAAATCCATATAAATCCAACCGTTGAAATCGTATTCATGTTTTATATTACGATCTAAATAATATTTATTATCATTTCCTTGTACAATAGGATAATCAATAGTTGTATTATTGACCTTTATCCAACCAGTAGTATCAGTATTTAAAGTCAATAAACTAGCTATATAATCATTTTTCACTTCTTTTTCAGATTCTTTTTCAAGTTTTTCAACTACAAGCATTAAATCATCTGTATCAACTTGCTGAGTTATAACCTCTTGTATATCAGCTTTGATACTTACATCTTTGCGATAAGATATATAATTGTTTGTAAATGCATAACCAAAGCTTCCAACAATTATAATAAATATAATAAATAAACATAGTTTTAAAATACTTATATTTGCTTGCGGCATAAAATTTTTCTTTAAATATTTATCACTATAAGAAATACTTATTTTATTTTTACTAGTTTTTTTTGATTTAGTATTTATTTTTTTAATATATTCAATTAATTCTAAATCATTTATATTTTCATGAATAATAATTTTTAATTTAACTTTTTTATATTCATTTAATTTATTTATAATTTCTTCGAAATCTCTTTTTATTGTTTTGTTGACATGAATTATTTTTAAATATTTATTAATATTAAGAAATGATTCAAAATCGATATAATCGTCATCTTTAAATGGAAATTCTAAATTTATACTTTTTTTATAAAACATTGAAGAGTATAGTTTTAAATTATTGCTAATCATAAATTTACTTGTGAAAAATATTTCATCACGCATTTCAACTACAATACCTTTTTTATCTAGTATTTCAATCATAAAATCAGGCATATTTAAACAACTTAATGTTTTAAGATGTTTAATTTTACTTATTTTATCACAAACTTTAAATGTTATTTTAATATTATCTTTTAAAATTAAATGATGAATGTTAGTAATATTTTTTATTAAATCAATTATTAGTATACTTATAGAGTCATTATATATATAACAAGTGTCAATATTATGTTCTTTAATAAGTTCATTTAAAAAGCTATGAACTATTTTTTGATTTTGTTTAATATACTCATCAGAAAATGTTAATTCATTATCTGAGATAATATTAGTGTTTAGCAGTTTTTCTAAGTCTTGAGAAATATTTTTTTTAACTTTAAAATATATCTTATTATCTTTGATTTGAATTAGTATCTTCATCCTCTATCTACTCCTATTATATATATTATCATACTTTAAAGTATTTTTAAACAGTAAATTGATAGTGTAAAGTTGGTGTCTAAAATAAAAAAATATGTCGTATATTGTTTATTTTAGAATTTGTATGATATAATTAGGACATAATAAAGATAGGAGAGGTGTATAGTGAAGAAATTTATATTTATGTTAGTGGCAATGGTGGTAGTAGTTGCGCCAATGGGAGTTGAGGCATTCGCCGATATTAAACCTGGTAAAACTGAAACTACTTGTGACAGTAATGATTTATGTACTGTTACTGCTGAAGTAATGATCGAACCACAAGGTAGTGATCCAGCTGAATTTAAATTTGATGTTTCATATGATGGTACTGTTAAAGAAGGAAGATTAGTAAAATCTGTTTCTGTACTTGAAAATGGAGAAAATTTTAATTTAGAAATTACTGGTGATTTAGCTGATAATACGGCTAAACTAAGTATTAATGAACCTACTTATAGTTTGACTGGTTCAGAACATATGGCTACTATTCAGTGGACGTATCAAGATGATGTGGATAAAACTCAAGAAGACTGCTCAGTAGTAATTAACTGGGAAGGTGCTTCAATTACTGTTTATCCAGAAGAAGAAAATCCACAAACTGGTATAGAACTTCCTTATATATTACTTGGTGTAGCTGCAGTTGCAGGTATCGGTGTATATATGGTATCTAGAAAAAATACAAAATTATTTAAAATATAATTATGAAATAAAGTGCTAAGGCACTTTTTTTATTTGCTAAATTAAGTTATAATATTTAAGGAAAGTTGGTTATAATGAATAATGAATTAATAAATAGAGTAAGTATAGAACTTAATATAAATCAAAAAGATTGTGAAGCTGTATTAAAGTTACTTAGTGAAGGTAATACAGTTCCGTTTATTGCTAGATATAGAAAAGAGGCAACACATGGTCTTGATGAAGAGCAAATAAGAGAAATCAGTTTAAGATATGAATATACAGTTAATCTAGAAAAAAAGAAAGAAGATGTTAAAAGACTTATTGATGAAAAAGGTTTATTGACAGATGAACTTATAAAAAATATTGATAAATGTAATAAATTAGTTGAATTAGATGATATTTATAGACCATTTAAAGAAAAGAAAAAAACTAAGGCAACTGACGCGATTAATAATGGGCTGGAACCTCTTGCTAAAATGATTATGTCATTTCCAGTAAATGGATCTTTAGATGATTTAGCTAGTAAATATGTAAGTGACAATGTAAAAAGTGTTTCGGATGCAGTGGAAGGTGCTAAGTATATTATTGCAGAGTGGATAAGTGATAATGCTTTTTATAGAAAATATATCAGAGATAATATTTTTAAGTTTGGAGCATTAGTAACCAAGAAGAAAAAAGATTCGGTTGATGAAAATAAAACTTATGAAATGTACTATGAATTTAATGAAAAAATTGCTTATGCGAAGGCTCATAGAATACTTGCAATTAATAGAGCTGAAAACGAAAAAATAATTAGTGTTTCACTTGATTATGACAAAACACGAATTATAGATTTTTTAGAAAGTAAGATAATTAAGAATAAAGATAGTTTTGTTGCTGAAGAAGTAAAAAATGCTATAGCAGATTCATTTAAAAGATTAATTTATCCTTCAGTTGAAAGAGAAATTAGAGCAGAACTTAAAACTAGTGCTGATGAAAAAGCGATTGAAAATTTTAGTGATAATTTGAAAAATTTACTTATGCAGCCACCTATTAAAGAAAAAATAGTACTAGGTTTAGATCCAGCTTTTAGAACTGGTTGTAAACTAGCAGTACTTGATAGAAATGGTAAAGTACTTGATATAGATGTTATATACCCTCATGAACCTAAAAATGATAAAGCTGGTTCGATGAAAAAAATACTTGAATTGGTTAGCAAATATAAAGTAGATATAATTGCTATTGGTAACGGAACTGCTTCAAGAGAATCAGAGGAATTTATAACTAATCTTATATCAAAAGATAATTTAAATGTTCAGTATATTATTGTTAACGAGGCAGGTGCATCAGTTTATTCTGCATCGAAGCTAGCTATTGAAGAATTTCCAAGTTATTCGGTTGAACAAAGAAGTGCAGTTTCAATTGGAAGAAGATTACAAGATCCTCTTTCAGAGCTTGTTAAAATTGATCCTGAATCTATTGGAGTTGGTTTATATCAACATGATGTTGCCAATAAATTATTAAAAGAATCAC
Organism: uncultured Muribaculaceae bacterium; assembly: GCA_964368535.1. GTDB lineage: Bacteria > Bacillota_I > Bacilli_A > RF39 > UBA660 > CAKOSP01. Next base: position 26,459 of record CAYJBC010000005.1, on the reverse strand, counting down.
TTGATTTTGTTGTTCTTTCTTCAGTTAATAATGTTGGGGTAGATGTAAATACTGCTTCAATTGCACTTTTTAAATATGTATCTGGTATTACTAATAAAATGGCTGAAAAATTAATTAATTATAGAGAAAAAGTGAAAAAAATAATGTCTAGAGATGAACTTAAGAAAATATTGACTCCAAAGGTATATGAACAGGCTATAGGTTTCTTAAGAATAAATGATGGAAGTAATTTATTAGATGAAACTGAAGTTCATCCAGAAAGTTATAAAATTGCGTTGGAAATTTTAAAAGATAATAATTTATCTTTAACGGATATAGGAACTGAAAAAATAGAAAAAACTGAATTTATCAATAATTATAATATAGATGATTATACCTATGAAGATATAATAAGTTCATTTAAAAAACCAAAAAGAGATCCAAGAGATGAATTTGATAAGCCACTACTTAAAAGTGATATATTAAAACTTGAAGATTTAAAAGTTGGTGATGAATTACAGGGTACTGTAAGAAATGTTATTGATTTTGGTGCATTTGTTGATATAGGTTTAAAAAATGATGGTTTAGTTCATATTTCTAAAATAACTAAAGATTTTATTAAGCATCCTTCAGAGGTTTTATCTATTGGTCAAATAATTACATGTTATGTAGAAAAAATCGATGTTGAAAAGAAAAAAGTTTATCTTACAATGTTGAAATAAAGAGGTTAAATGAGTAGAAATATATTTATATTATTAAGTTTATTGTTTATTAGTTCTTGTAGTAATAATGATGAAAATAAAATACTTAGTTGCAGATATGAAAAAGATGATGTAATAAGCATTGTTGATATTACATATGATAGTACTGGAGTAGAAATGTTTTTCATGTATATTGAGAATAAAGTATTCATTGGTAATGTAGAAGCAACTGAAGATCAGCTCAAAGAAGACTGTGAATTATATACTGATGTATTAGGCGTCAGCTGTTTAGCTTCAATTGAAGAAGAATATTATATTTATACTTTAGAATATGATTTGTCTAAGGCTACTGATGAATTTTTAAAAAAAGACAACTTTTTAAAAAGCGATTATGAAACATATAAAAAAGATTTAGAAAATAATGAATATATTTGTAATTAACTATGAAAAATCATAGTTTTTTATTTGCTTATATTGTATAATAAAAAAACAGGTGATAAAAATGAAAAGAATTAAAGAAATAAGGCTTGTTGAAACTATATTGAATGAATTGATTGCGAAAGAAGAATTAACAGATGCTGATTATAAAAATGCAGCAATATTAATTAAAAATTTTCATAACTTTAGAATAAATGAAAAATTTTATAATAATGATACATTTGAAAAAATATATAATAAAGAAACTAGTATAGATATATTATATAAGTTTAAAAAGGATTACCATACAAAAAATTATGGTGATTCTAAAAATAAAGAAAAAGAATGTGACAAAATGCTTCGTGTGATTAAAACTTTGGATATTGAAGAAAAAAATACTGTGTTATTTATTTTAAAAGAATATCCCAGTTTATATGCAAATCTAAAACCATCTCTTTTAGAGGATAAAGATGTATGTTTAATTGCTTTAAAAGGAGCTGCTACAAATTTTCGTAATATTCCTAATTATTTAATGGAAGATGAAAATTTTTGTTTTGAAGCATTTAAGTTAATTAATAGAAGTAGAAATATGAGTTACGAGTTATCTGTTAAATCATTTAGTAAAAATGTATCATTAGCTATACTTATGGATTTAAATTTTCAAAATAAATGTTTAGATTATATATATGAAAGTTTACAGAATACTTCACTTCATTATGTTGATTTAAGTTATTTAAGAAGAATAAAATCTATGTTTATTATAAATAAAAATACTACACTTTATGAAAAATATACGTTAATTGAAAATTATACAAATTTAGCTATAAAGAAACAAGAGGAAGAAAGGGATGCAAGATTAGCAATGCTCGATGAACAACTTCTTGACGATGAGTTTTATGATAATGGAGTAAGAGTATTGTAAATATTTAAAGAATGTTTAGAAGCGCTAAGCATTTTTTTGTGTTAAAATATATTTAAGTGAGGTTTATATGAATGTTGAAATAGTTAGGTTAGATGACTTTGGTCGTGGTATAGGTTATGTAGATGGAAAAATTATATTTATACCAAAAACATTACCGGGAGATTTAGTTAATGTTAATGTTACTTTAGATAAGAAAAAATTTTTAGAAGGCGAAGTAATTGAATATATTAAAGAAAGTAATAAAAAAATAAAATCTGAATGTAAATATTTTGATAAATGTGGTGGATGTCAATATTTAAATATGTCATACAATGATGCATTAGATGAAAAAATAAATATTTTCGAAAACAATTTTAAAAGAGCAGGGTTTAATCAAAATGTTATTTCGCATAGTAATGATAATATTTTTAATTATAGAAATAAAATTTCATTAAAAATTGTAGATAGCAAAATAGGTTTTTATGAGGCAAATTCAAATACTTTAGTGGAAATTGATTATTGTCATTTAGCTAGTACTATACTTAACAAATATGTAGATGAAATTAAGAAATTAAAGATTGTTAAGGGTAGTGTAGTTTTACGTAGTAATTATAAAAATGAAGTGTTAGTTATTATTGAAACTAAAAATAAAATAGATATTGAGTTATTAAACAAAGAAGACGTTGTTGGTATCATTTTAAATGATGAAGTAATATATGGTGATAATTATTTTGTAGATGAGTTATCAAATTTAAAGTTTGAAATAATGTATAATTCTTTTTTTCAAGTTAATCCGTATATAACTGAAAAAATAATATCTTTATTAAAAGAAAATATAAATAATACTGATATAGTACTTGATTTGTACTCTGGTGTAGGCACTTTATCACTTAATGCAGCTTTGAAAGCAAAAAAAGTATATGGTATTGAAATAATAAAAAATGCAGTTATAAATGCTAAGAATAATGCTTTAATAAACAATATAGAAAATACTGAATTTATTGTTGGTGATTTATCTAAAACAATTAAAATAAAAGATAAAATAAACACATTTATTGTAGACCCACCAAGAAGTGGTATAGATAAAGTTGTTATGAATAAAATAAATGAATTAAAACCAAGTAAAATAATATATATTTCATGTAATCCAAATACTTTAATAAGAGATTTAAAATTATTAGAAGATTATTCTTTTGATTATGTAGCAGTGTTTGATATGTTTAGTCATACAGCCCATCTTGAGAGTTTTGTTGTTTTAAAGAGGTCAATTTAATATGGTTGAATCAAGATGTGGTTTATTATGCAGTAAATGTGATTATAAAGAAAAGTTTAATTGTGGTGGATGTATAGAAACTAATGGTAATCCGTTTCACGGAGAGTGTCCAGTTGCAAAATGTTGCCAAGATAAAAAGTTTAATCACTGTGGGGAATGTCCCGATATTCCTTGTGAGCAGTTATATAAATATTCCGTATTAGATAAAGAACATGGTGATGATGGAAAAAGAATAAAGCAATGTAAAATGTGGAATAATAAAGATATCAAGTAGTTATTATTATGTTTATATTATGAATTTGACACTAGTTTGTATATATGCTATAATTTTTTCATCTGCAAAGAAGTAGGAGTAGTATTAAATATTATTTATAGAGAACTAATGGATGGTGAAAAATTAGTAATAAATTTAATATGAATAACACTACGGAGCTAGACATTTGAAATATAGTAGGATGTTTCGTATATGCGCGTTAAGCATTTAAGGCAATATATTTATTGTAAATTAAGGTGGTACCACGAGTAATTTCGTCCTTTTCGGATGAAGTTACTCTTTTTTTATTAGAAAGGAAAAAATATATGAAAAAAGAATATTTAAAAGATTATGCTAGTAAACTTATGTTTAATATGAAAGAAGAAGAGTATGATACTCTTTTAAGTGAATTTGATATTATAAGTAAACAAATAACTATGATGGAAGAAATTGATAATATATCTAATATAGAGCCTATGTCTTTTCCTTTCATTACATATAAAGCTAAACTAAGAAAAGATGAAGAAAGAAATTCTTTAGAAATAGATGAAGTACTTAAAAATACTTCTAGTTCATATCTAGATCAAATAAAAGTACCAAAGGTGGTGGAATAAAATGTTTATAGAGGATTATAAAGAAAAGGATGTAAATCAAGTTTTTGAAAAAACTATTAATCAGGCAAAAGTTGATAATGATAAATATAATGAATTTGAAACTATAGTAACTAATTTAGATTATAATGAAAGTGATTCTTTGCTTAATAAAGTTCCTTATACATTAAAAGATAATTTTTCTACTTCTGGAATTTTAACCACTGCCTCATCAAATATTTTAAAAAATTATGTTCCAGTTTATGATGCGACTGTATATAAAAAACTTAAGAATGCTGGAGCTATTTTGATAGGTAAAACAACACTTGATGAACTGGCAATGGGTGGAACTGGTACAACGGGTCATTTAGGTATAACTAAAAATCCATGGGATATCAATAGAATTATAGGTGGATCTTCATGCGGTAGTGCAGCAACTGTTGCATCGGGATTAGTTCCATTTTCTATTGGAAGTGACACAGGTGATTCAGTTCGTAAACCAGCTGCTTTTGGTGGAATAGTTGGATTTAAACCTACTTATGGAAGAATATCTAGATATGGTTTATTTGCTTTTGCTTCTTCACTTGATCATGTGGCTTATTTTACTAGGTCAGTTAAAGATAGTGCAATTGTAACAGACGTTCTTAAGGGACAAGACAAATATGATATGACAACTCTAGAGGATGATAACAAAAAATATACCGAATCTATTAATAATGATATAAAGGGAAAAAAATTATTTTATTTTAAAGATGTTTGTGATAAAAAATATTATAATTCAGATGATAAAATACTATATGAAACTTTGGATAATTTTGCAGAAACTTTAAAAAAATGTGAAGAACTTGGTTTTATAGTTGAAGAAGTTGATTTTGATAAAAAAATACTTAACTCTATATATGGAGCGTATATGATTATATCTTGTGCTGAAGCAACTAGTAATAATGCAAACCTAACGGGTATTATATACGGACCAAGAGGTGATGGGGATACTTATCAAAAATCAATGTTTGATGCACGTACAAAAGGATTTTCTGAACTTATAAAAAGAAGATTTGTAATAGGTAGTTATATTCTTCAAAAAGAAAACCAAGAAAAATTATTTTTAAATGCGGGTAGGGTTAGAAGACTAATTGTTGAAAATATGTCTGATTTATTTAAGGAATATGATGGATTTATAATGCCAGCTAGTGGAGCTATTGCTCCAAAGATTCAAGAATCTAAAGAAATAGATAAATTATCTGATCAATATTTAATTTTGGAAAATCATTTGGCTATAGCAAATTTTGGAGGTTTTCCAAGTATAACTATTCCAAGTGGTATGGTAGATAAAATGCCGATAGGTGTAAATATTACTTGTGATATTTTAGGAGATGAACTTACATTAAATATTGCACATAAACTTGAAGAAACATTATCGTTAAAAGGACAAAAGGTAGGTGATTTTAGTGTATAAAGTAGTAATAGGTTTAGAAGTTCATTGTGAACTTTCTACTAACTCAAAAAACTTTTCTCACGCAAAAAATACTTTTTCAACTGAACCTAATACTTGTGTAGCACCAGTTGATTTAGGTCTTCCTGGTATACTTCCATATATAAATGAAGAAGCAACTTTTAAAGCGTTAAAAGTTGCAAAGGCTTTAAAATGTACATTGCCAGATGAAATTATATTTGATCGTAAAAATTACTTTTACCCAGATTTACCTAAAGGTTACCAAATTACTCAGGTAACCAAACCTATGGGTAAAAATGGTAATTTAATGATTAGAGTTGGAGATGAAATAAAATCTGTTGATATAACTCAAATACATCTTGAAGAAGATACTGCATCTCTTGAACATTTTAGTAATTTTTCGCTATTAGATTATAATAGAAGTGGTATACCGCTAATAGAAATAGTAACTGAACCATGTATTTCGTCAGCAGAAGAGGCTATAGCCTTTTTGGCTGAACTTCGTAGTTTGTTTTTATACTTAGGAGTATCTGAGGCAGATTCTAAAAAAGGTCAAATGAGATGTGATGTAAATATATCTTTGATGAAAGAAACAGACACTGAATTTGGTACTAAAGTGGAAATGAAAAATATTAATGCTTTTAATATTGTTCGTAGTTCAATAGAATATGAAATAAAAAGGCAAACAGAAATTTTAGATAAAGGTGAAAAAGTTTTACAACAAACAAGAAGGTTTTCAGAGGAAACTGGAAAAACAACGGCAATGAGAGATAAGGTAGATGCAGTAGATTATAAATATTTCATTGAACCTAATCTAGCACCAGTTAAAGTAACCGATGAAATGCTTGATAAAATTAAATCTGAAGTACCAGAATTAAAATTTGATAAAATAGAAAAATATCATAATGAATTTGGTTTATCAATTAAGGATTCTGAAAATTTAGCTAAAGAAAGAGAAGTGGCTGAATATTTTGAGAATGTAATTGCTTTTGGAGTAAAGCCTCAAGAAGCTAGTTCTTGGGTAATAACTGTTATATTAGGTTCTTTAAATAAACTTAATGTTAAACTATCTGAAATGTTTATTACTCCAAAAATGCTTGCAGATGTTTTACTTTTAGTGGAAAGTGATAAATTATCAATAGTTAATGCAAAAAATGTTTTGTATGAGGCTATGGATATCAAAAAAGAACCAATTGAAATTATAAAAGAAAAAAATATAAGACAAATAGATGATGAGAGTGAACTTGAAAATATTGTCGAAGAAATTGTTAGATCAAGTCCAGATGTAATTAATGATTATATTAATGGAAATGAGACAGTAGCTAACTTTTTAATTGGTAAGGTAATGCAAAAAACAAATAAACAAGCAAACCCTAAAATAGCAAAAAAACTTATTGTTAAATTTTTAGAAAGGATAAAAAATGAAAAATAAATATAGAGATATATCATGTGGTAAATTAGATGAATCTTTTGTAGATAAAGAGATAAAAATTGCTGGATGGATCGAAACAATTAGAGACCACGGAGGAGTATTATTTTTAGATTTAAGAGATATGACTGGGGAAGTTCAAGTTGTTTCCAATGATGATAAAGCATTTAGTGACTTAGTAAAGGAAAGTACAGTTTCTATATCAGGTAAAGTAAGACTTAGAAGTGAAGATACAATTAATACTAAACTTTATACTGGTAAAATTGAAGTTGTTGCGAATGAAGTTACTCTTCTTGGTAAGGCTAAGAATGAGTTGCCGTTTGAGGTGGAGTTATCTAAAGATTGTAATGAAGAAATAAGATTCAAACATCGTTATTTAGATTTAAGAAATAACTTAGTTAAAGATAATATTATTTTTAGATCTAAGGTTATTAGTTATATGAGAAACATGATGGAATCTAAAGAGTTTTTAGATATGCATACTCCTATACTTACAGCATCTTCACCAGAGGGGGCTAGAGATTTTATAATACCTTCACGTAAACATAAAGGTAAATTTTATGCTCTTCCACAAGCTCCACAAATATTTAAACAACTTATAATGGTATCTGGTTTTGATAAGTATTTTCAAATAGCTCCATGTTTTAGAGATGAAGATGGTCGTAGTGATCGTACTCCAGGTGAATTTTATCAACTAGATTTAGAAATGTCTTTTGCTACTGAGGAAGATGTTCTTGAAGTAGGTGAAAATATATTTAGAGATTTATTTACTAAGTTTGGTACTAAAACATTATCTAGTGAACCATTTAAAAGACTTACATATAAGGAAAGTATGGATTCTTATGGAACTGATAAACCAGATTTAAGAAATCCTTTAATATTACAAGATATAAGTAAGTATTTTGAAAATACCACATTTAAACCTTTTGTAGGTAGTGTTATCAAGGGAATAGTAGTTAGCAATATTGGTGATAATTCTAATTCTTGGTTTAATGAAATAGTAGATTATGCATCTAGTATAGGAATGCCTGGGATAGGATATTTGACATTAGATAATGGTGTATTTAAGGGGCCAATAGATAAATTTTTAAGTGAAGAAGAAAGAAGTTCATTAATTGAAAATTTAAAATTAAAAGATAAAGATGTCTTGTTTTTTATCGCAGATAGAAAAGCAAGTAAGGCAATTGATTTTGCATCTAAAGTAAGACTTTATTTAGGTAAAAAAGCTGATTTAACAGATGAAAGTAAATATGAATTTTGTATTGTTAAGGATTTTCCGATGTTTGAATATAGTGAAGAACTTGAAAAGTTTGATTTTACACATAATCCATTTTCAATGCCTCAGGATATTTCGCTTAAAGAAAATACTCTAGCTTATCAATATGATTTTGTATGTAATGGATATGAAATGGCTAGTGGTGCAGTAAGAAACCATGATATTAAAAAGTTAGAAGAAACATTTAAAATAGCTGGTTACACTAAAGACGAACTTAAAAGTAAGTTTACTTCTTTATATACTGCTTTTAAATACGGAGCACCACCTCATGCAGGTATGGCACTAGGTATAGAAAGAACATTGATGCTTTTACTGGATGAAGATAATATAAGAGAAGTAATATTGTTTCCGATGAATAATAATGCACAGGATTTAATGACTGGTTCACCTGGTGAAGTATCTGAAATGCAGCTTCGTGAAGTACATATAAAAGTAAGAGACTAAATGGATATTAAAAACATAAAAAAGATTGTTAATTTCAATCTTTTTTTAATTTATTTTAATATACTTATATAGGTGAAGATAAATGTTTGTTAATAATATACATACTAGAATGAGATTTGTATTTGCAGTAATAGTTATATCACTTTTAATTGTAATAGGTAGAGTATTTTATATTCAAGTATTTGCTTATGATAAATTAAATACATTAGCTGAAGATTTATGGAGTAGAAATTTGCCCGTTGAAGCTGACAGAGGTGAAATTATTGATAGGGATGGAGAAATATTAGCTACTAATATAACCACCACTAGTTTAGTTGTAATACCTAATCAAATTGATGATAAGGAAGATGCAGCGAAAAAAATAAGTGATATATTAAGTGCTGATTATGATGATATTTTAGATCATTTTTCTAATAATGTCTCAATTGAAAGGGTACATCCAGAAGGTAGAAGATTAGATTATGAAACTGCTGATAAGATAGAAAAATTAAATATAGATGGTGTATATTTATTAAAAGAATCTAAAAGATATTATCCATATGAGGAATTGTTATCTCATACCCTTGGTTATGTAGGAATTGATAATCAAGGATTATCAGGTATTGAACTTTATTATGATGGTTATTTAACTGGTGAAAATGGATCTATAAAATATTTTTCTGATGGAAAGGGTAATAAACTTGAACTTGCCGAAAAATATGAACCACCTGTATCAGGAATAACTGTTCAGTTGACAATTGACTTAGATTTACAACTTGCAGTAGAAAATGAACTTGATAATATAATGAGTATGTATGACGCAAAGTCTGCGATGATTCTTGCAATGGAGCCTGATACAGGAGAAATACTTGCTATGGCATCAAGACCAGCATTTGATTCCAATAATTATCAAAACTATAGTACAGAAGTGATTAATAGAAATTTACCAATATGGTCTAATTTTGAGCCAGGTTCTACTTTTAAAATTGTAACTTTGGCAGCAGCTTTAGAGGAAAATAAAGTTAATTTATTTGAAGATACTTATTATGATACAGGAAGTATAAATGTTGAAGGAGCAACTCTTCATTGTTGGAAAGCTGGAGGTCATGGTTTACAAACATATCTGGAAGTAGTTGAAAATTCTTGTAATACTGGTTTTGTTACACTTGGTCAAATGTTAGGTACTGAAGAATTAATGAATTATGTAGAACTTTTTGGATTTGGTGAAAAAACGGGAATAGATTTAAATGGAGAATCAAGTGGTATTTTATTTAATATTGAAAATATGGGTCCTGTTGAAACCGCTACAACAGCTTTTGGACAAGGTGTATCAGTAACTCCTATTCAACAAGTAAATGCAGTTTCAGCAGTTGTAAATGGCGGTTATTTATATACTCCTTACATAGTAAAATCATTTTTAGATAGTGAAACTAATACTTTGCTTCAAGCAATTGATCCAGAATTAAAAGAACAAGTTATATCTACAGAAACTAGTGATCTAGTAAAATTTGCTCTTGAAAGTGTAGTGGCCAACGGTACAGGTAGAAATGCTTATATTGAAAATTATAGAGTAGGTGGTAAAACAGGAACTGCACAAAAAGTTGTAGATGGTAAATATTCTGATACAGAGTACATATTATCGTTTATTGGGTTTATGCCCGCTGATGATCCTGAAGTTGTATTATATGTTGCAGTAGATAGTCCAAAAGGAGTAGTGCAGTATGGTGGAACAGTTGCAGCTCCTATAGCTAAAAATATTTTTACTTCAGTAATAGATATATATGAGTTAGATCCAAGTGAAGATGTAATACCTAGAGAATATACGTGGCTTGATACAAAATATTTGGAAGTTCCATGTGTTGAGGGTGAAACTTTGGATGAAGCTAGTAAACTTTTAAAAGATTTTGAAATTGAATTTTCTGGTAATGGAGATAAAGTTTTTTATCAAACTCCTAAATGTGGTGCGTACGCTGAAGAAAAAAGTATAGTTTTACTACAACTTAATTCTTAAATCATTAAGTTTAAAATAGTTAAATTAATGTAAAAAATGCTCTTTTTTGTCAATTTTAAACTGCTTTTTGAAGTATTATAGTATAATTATAATGAAAGAGGTGGAAAGTATGTTAATACTTGCGAAAGCCGCTATGGCAATGATGCTTGGATTCATATTAGCAATAATTTGTGGAATAATTATAATTCCACTGCTTAGAAAAAAAAATATTGGACAGTATGTTAGTAATTTAATACATTTAAGACATCAAGAAAAACAAGGAACTCCAACACTTGGTGGATTTATATTTATTATTCCTGTTATTATATCTATTGTCTTATTAGTTTTACGGGGTAGTATGGAAATGAGTTATAATTTGTGGATACTTATTTTTGTATTTCTTGCTTATGCTGGATTAGGTTTTGTAGATGATTACTTAAAAGTTTATAAAAAAAATAATAATGGGTTGTCACTCGTTACTAAATTTTTAATACAAATGATCATTGCTTTAGTTTTCTTTTATTTATATTTAAGAGGCGGAGGAGATCCTGTATTAACTATTTCAATTATAAATTTATCAATTCCACTTGAATGGGCTTTTGGTATATTTATACTTATAATGCTTGTTGGAACTGCAAATGCTGTTAATATAACTGATGGACTAGATGGTTTAGCTGGAGGCTTAAGTTTAATATCATTCTTAGCATATGGAATAATAGCTTGGAATTGTGGCTGGTTAGCTGGATATGAAGAAATTGCTATATTTTGTTTTATTTTAGTCGGTTCATTGATGGGCTTCTTAGTATTCAATGCCCATCCAGCAAAAGTATTTATGGGTGATCTAGGATCTTTATCCTTGGGAGCTGCACTTGCTACGATTGCAATTATAACTAAACATGAGTTTTCGTTGATTTTAATTGGTGGTGTATTTGTAGTTGAAACTGTTACAAGTTTAATACAGATTATAGCTATAAGAAAATTTAAAAAGAAAGTATTTAAAAAAGCTCCGCTTCATCATCATTTTGAGGAAATAAATTGGGAAGAAGCAGATATAATTAAATTATTTTATGTTGTTGGACTTATACTTGCGATGATAGCAATAACATATGGTGTATGGCTTTAAAAGTTGTTTGTTCAAACAACTTTTTTTATTGGTATAATTTGACACTATATAAAGATTATGATAAACTTTTTATATATTTACGGAGGTACTAAATGAAAAAAATATTAACTGGTTTACAACCATCTGGAACTATTACAATTGGTAATTATATAGGTTCGATTAAACAAATGGTTAAATTACAAGATGAATATGAAAGTATAATATTTATAGCGGATTTACATGCCATAACTGTTCCTCAAGATAAGAATACTTTATATGGTAAAGTAAGAGAACTTGTTGCTTTATATATAGCTTGTGGAATTGACCCTAAAAAAAATAAGATATTTGTTCAATCTGATAATGAATATCATGCAGCAGTATCGTGGATTTTAGAATGTAATACACCTTATGGGGAATTGTCAAGAATGACTCAATTTAAAGATAAATCATTAAAAAACGAAAGTTTTTCAGCAGGACTTTTAACATACCCTATACTTATGAGTGCGGATATTCTTATTTATGATGTAGACTATGTTCCAGTTGGTGTAGATCAAAAACAACATGTGGAACTTACTAGAAATATTGCTGAAAGATTTAACAAAAAGTATGGAGATATTTTTAGAATACCAGAACCTATGCTATCAAAAGATGGTGCTAAGATTATGGATTTAGTTAATCCTGATAAAAAGATGAGTAAGTCTAGTGATAATCCTAAAACATTTATTAGTATGCTTGATACTGAGGAAGTAATTAGAAAAAAAATAATGAGTGCAACAACAGATAGTGAAAGTATAGTTAAATTTGATTCTGAAAATAAACCGGGTATATCAAATTTAATTAATATTGCAGTTGCTTTCAGTAATAATAGTAAAGAAGATATTGAAAAGAAATTTGAAGGTAAAAATTATGGAGAATTCAAAAAATTTGTTGCAGATATAGTTGTATCTGAATTAAATGCAATACAAGAGAAATATTATAAATTAATAGATAGCGATGAATTAGATGATATATTAGATGATGGTAAAGATTATACTAGGAAAATTGCTAAACATAAATATAAAGAAGTTAAAAAAGCTATTGGTCTAAAAAAATAAAAAAAAGTTATCTTTAAATAGATAACTTTTTTATATTAGAGAGAAAAATTTTATGCGTAAGTTTGTCACTTACAAATATATTATAACTTTTAAATATGTTGAAAATATGAAGGGATAGTGAAAATAAAAAAAAGTCCGAAGACTTTCTAATTTTACATGGCGTTCCCGAAAGGATTCGAACCTTTGACCGTACGCTTAGAAGGCGTATGCTCTATCCAGCTGAGCTACGGGAACATCAACTAGACATAATTATATAACTTTTTTGTGAATTAATCAAGTAAAACTGATACATTTTGCTCATTTTCAATATCAAAAATGACTGATTTAATATTATATGTATCTCTGATAGATAGGAATATAGAATATTTTACCTCTTCGATTATATTGTTGCTTGATAAATCTGCGATTAGTTCATTATTAAAACTAAGATTTACTGATTCTTCTAATATTTGATAAGATTCTAGTGTAGCTGAAGCTTTTAAATATGAAATTAAGTTAGTTTGATTATAAGGAGAAGTTTGTAAATTTTTAATAATGATTTCAACTTTTTCTTCAGATGTATTATTAAATTTACTTATAGGAACATAGTAAGTATAATCTTCATTTTTCGCTATGTAATAATTTATTGTATGATTGATATTTTTGATTGAAGTAATATCGTATAATTTATTTATTCCAAAGTTTTTATCTATTGTATTTGGTAATGAAATATTATTTTTTTCAAGATTATTTAACTTTTCACCATCTATAAATATCATAATTGAATTTATTTCATTAAATTCTGTAAAAGAAAATACTAAACTTTCGATGAGTTTTAGTTCTTCTTCTTTGGAAGTATTTAAAAATTCCTTACTAAAGTCTAATTTTAGTACACCATTTGTTAAATTATATGAGTTAAGTTTTGTATTTTTAGGGATTACTGAACTAAAACCAGTAGGCAAATAATATGATTCATTACTTTCTTTAGTTAAAAAGTTAATTATATATTCAATATTTTCATTAATGTTGCTACTTTTTTGTAATATACTAATTCTAGATACATAATTATTATCGTCAAGTAAGTATATAGGAGTTTTTATAGCCTCTATGTAACTTGTTTCTTCTTTTATTGTATTTATATTACTAGAAGGAAATAAATATAAAAATATAAGTATAAATAAAGCAAGTGTTGAAATTAATATTCTTTTTAATGCATTGTTTTTTATCATAAAATATCACCTTATTTAAGTATATTCTTAATGTAATTAAATATTTATATTTGACAAAATTGTCTAAATGTGGTAACATATGTGTCACAAAAACAAAAGGGGTGTTTGTTTATGTCACTAGAATTTTTAATTAATTATTTGCTTGTTAAACATAGTAAGAATAAGACGTTATTTTCTAAAGAAGATATATTATTAATTCTTGATAAAATGAGTGAAGAAGAGAAAATCATAAAATTTATCAATGGAGTATCTTTTGAAAGTGATGGAAATTCACTTTTGGAAAATGCACTTGCTCATATTGATATATTGAAATTACAAATTTCGTTGTATATGCAAAAAATTGAAAAATTTGTGCAAATTTTTCTACAAGATGAAAATGATGATGACAGATATTTAAAAGCAAATCATACATACTTGTGGGTATTTTTTCATGAATTAGGTCATTTGGATCACATGGTAGAAATGATTGTTAATAAAGACAATTATTATCATCAACAAAATAAATTGATGATTATATTTAATTTAAAAAAATCATTATACGAAAATTATGAGGATGAAAATGAACGTAATAAAATATATAATATAAAATCATCTGAGTTCTCTGCCGACTATTATGCTTATTTAAAATTAAAAAAATTGTTTATAAATAATCCTGTTTTATCAGATTACAATGATGATTTTTATACATCTCGTTTATTAAAAAAATATAAATTTGCATCAGAAAACTGTAAAGCACACTCTCCATACGAAGCTTATTTAAATAGTGTGCCAGAAGAAGAAATTCAAGATATTTTCTATATGAATTCTAATGAATTAATTGAGTTCACTGAAGCATTTTACCATAAGCAACCGGATATATTAAAATATGGACTTAACTTACATAGTGAGAATACCGAGGCTGCAATAAGAGAACTATTAAAAAAATAACTGTAAAAGTTATTTTTTTATTTTATAATTTTATTTCGCCAATTTTTAATAATTCAATTATTGCTTGGCTTCTTCCTTTTACTTCAAGTTTTTGCATTGTATTTGATATATGATTTCTTACTGTTTTTTCACTAATATTTAATTCTTGAGCAATTTCTTTAGTTGTTTTATTTTGTATTAATATATCAAATATTTCTTTTTCCCTTGACGTTAATAATTTTCTGTTCATAATCCTCACTTTCCTTAATATATTCCAATATATCTTATGATTAAGGAAAGTAGTATGTGAGGGTTATGTTGCTTGAAATTTTATCGTAATATACATTTGGCTGTCATAACTTTCTTGAACAGCTCTAATTATATTATTAGCTAGTGTTGCATCATGATTTGAACCTGAAATAGTAATGTTAATTTGATCACCATTGATTTTAACGAATGAATCTAAAGAAAATTTTTCCTTTATAATTTTTTCCAATTCATTTTTTTTACTCTTTATATCATTTATTACTTGTAAGCTGTCATATGCATCATTTTTTTCTTCAAGTGTAGCAGCAGTATCTAAAAGAATAGTTTCATATATAGCAATTTCTTTTAAAGTTTCTTCATCATCAGCAACTCTAAGCGCTACTAAGCTGTCAGTTTCTTCAATATTTATAACAGGTTCACTATTATTTGTAATTGTTTCTAATTGTAGTGTTTCATCTCCTAGTGTTACATAGTAAATTCCTAGAACTAGTATTAAAGAAAAAAGTGTTACGAACCACAAATTTTGTTTATTTATCATATATTCCTCCGTTTATTACTAAACTATATTAATTTTAATTATAAATTAGTACTAAAAAAGAGGAAATCAAGCAAAAAAAAGTAATAGTAATAGTGAAGGGAGAAAAATGAAAAGAAAAATAGTCGTCACTTTGCAAACTAGTGAAAAGGATTGTGGACCGGCTTGTTTGTCATCAATAATTCAGTATTATAATGGATTTGTTCCTTTAGAGACAATTAAAATAGATTCTAAAATAAATGCTGAGGGAACGAATTTTTACGATTTACTCAAAGCGGCAAATAAATATGGTTTTTGCGGTAATGGTTATAATATTGAAAAAGAAAATATTTATGATGAAAAAAGGATTTTTCCAATTATATGTCAAGTTATAATCAGAGGATGTACTCACTTTATTGTTTTATATAAAATAGATAATACAAATGCATTAATTATGGATCCAGCATGTGGTAAAAAATCTATTTCTATAAATGACTTTTTTGATATGTGGACTGGTTTAATTTTGGAACTATATCCTAGAAATAAAATTTTGGTAATTAATGCAGAAAACAAAATGTTTGATATTATATATTTAATATTTTGTAAAGAAAGGAAACTTTTTATTGCCATTATTACCACTAGTTTTTTGTTGACTATTACAAGTATTATATTTAGTTTTTATTTAAAAATTACTTTAGATAATATTAATAATGACGTGTCTTTTCTTAATTTTTTATTCATTTCTTTTTTTCTTATAACATTGTTTAAAGTAGTATTGTTTTATATAAGAAATTATTATGAGCTTAATTTAGGTAAAAATATAAGTGTTTACTTTTACAAAGATTTTTTTAATCATTTATTTAATCTCCCTTCAAATATTGTTTTAGCAAAGCCAATTGGCGAACTAATTACCAGATTTAATGATTTATCTAAAATTCAAAATATTCTTTTAGATTTTATAATATCAATGTTTTTGGATTTTATTTTAACTGTATTAGCTATTCCTTTGCTTATAGCTATAAATTATAAAATGTTTTTAGTATTAATAATATCATTAGTTTTATATTCAGTATCCGGTTTTATTTATTCGCTAATAATTCATAAAAAAATTATAAATAATAAAAATTATGAAAGTGACTTTAGTACTATATTTAGTGAGAATATCAAATTATTTAAGAATACGAAATATTTAAGTAAAACTAGTTGTGTCCTAAAAAAAATAGAATCTAATTTCTCTAAATATTTATATGATACATATTTGATTGATAAAACAAATAGTTATAGTATTAGTTTTAAAAATTGTGTTAATGAATTTTCTTATTTTGCAATTAATTTAATTGGAATATATGAAGTACTAAATAATAATCTAACTATTACAAGTTTAATTACTTTTAATGCTTTAATGACAATTTTTTTAGAGCCTATAAAAAATATGATAAACAATATTCCTAAATATAAGTTTATTAAAACATCTTTTTTTAAGATAAATGAGTTTATGGCTATAAAGGAAGAAAATTTAGGATTAATTCAAAAATTAAATAATTTTAATATTACTTTTGAGAATGTCACTTTTGGCTATAATGATTTCGAGAAAATTTTAAATAAGTATAATTTGAAGATAAAATCTAAGGAGCATGTGTTTTTATATGGTAAAAGCGGAACAGGTAAAAGTACATTATGTAAGCTTTTATTAAAAGAAGAAGCGTCACTTGAAGGAAATATTTTTATTGGTGAAAGTAACTTAAAAGATTTATCTAATAATACATTAAGAAGCAATATTGTATATATATCGCAAGATGAAAAATTATTTTCAGGAACTATTAAAGAAAATATAGAATTTTTTAGGGATGTAAATTTAGATAGATTAAATGAGTCAATAAATATGGTTTCCATAAAGGATGTTTTTAAGTATAGAGGTCTTTCATTAGAATCTTATATTAGTAGTGATTACACAACACTTTCTGGTGGTGAAAAACAAAGAGTTGTGCTTGCTAGAGCAATATTAAATGATTTTAATATTTTAATAATAGATGAAGCTCTTAGTGAAGTTGATTTAGAAACTGAGGTCAAGATAATTAAAAACTTACAAAAGACTTTTAAAGATAAAATAATTATATATATTAGTCACAAAGATTTAAGTAAATATTTTAAAAGGGTGATTAAATTTGGATAACTATGGATATCAAGATTTATTAAATATGAAAGTAAATAAATTTATAGTTCCTTTTATATTTATAAGCTTATTTTTAATATTTATTTTATATGGATATACAAATAATGTTTATTCTACATATACAGTTAAAGGTTTAGTTGTTGATGATAAACTACAAATAATTTTGCCAGTAGAATACTCTGATACAATTCATAGGGCAGAATTTATATTGATAGAAAATAAGAATTATACTTTTAATATATATAATATTGAAGAATTATTTCAAGAAGGTGTTTATTATTATATATACACGATAGATTTTAAAAATAGTTTTTTAGATAAAGAGGTTTTAGAGATTAGTATATATTATGATTATGAAAAAATATTAAGTAAAATATTAAATTCATTATTTTAAGGAGTTAAATGAAATTAAAAAATAATGAATTGTGTAACGTAAATGGTGGAGGGTTTAGTTTGTCTATAGGTATAGCAATTTTAGGTGTGGCAGCACTTCTTGCTGGAGTTATAGATGGTATTGTAAATCCTCAAGAATGTAATAGGTAAGCTTATGAAATTAGATAATATAAGTATGCACAAAATAAATGGAGGAACTAGTTTAAGTGCATCTATGATTGAAGGAATTTCTAGGTTATTTACAACTGTATTTTCAATAGGACAATCTATTGGATCTGCAGTAAGAAGATTATATTCTAAAGATTTATGTTAATTATATTAAAAAAATGCCTATTTTAGGTATTTTTTTATTGCTAGATTAAATTTTAAGTGTTATAATAGTAAACGTAAAAACGAAGGGAGGGCGAAAATGACAAAGGTTGTAGTTAAAGATGGCAATGTAGATGGAGCTTGGAAAAAATTCAATGCCAAAGTTGCTAAAAGTGGCGTCCTTTCTGAACTAAAAAAGAGAAAACACTATGAAAAACCAGGAGTAAAAAGACGTAACGAGAAAAAAGAAGGAATCAAAAATTCTAGAAAAAATAAAAGAAATCGTGATTAGGAGGAGATTAAGTGTTTAGTAAAATAAACGAGGATTTAGTAACTGCTCTTAAAGCGGGAGATAAATTTAAACTATCTGTTCTAAGATTGGTTAAAAGTGCAGTGCAAAATGAATCAATTAATAAGAAACAAGAATTAACTGATGAAGAAGTTATTGCAGTGTTGAAAAAGCAAGTTAAAATGAGAAAAGAATCTAAACTTGAATTTGAAAAATATGAAAAATTTGAGGATGCAAAAAATTTAGAAAAAGAACTTGTTATTTTAAATGAATATCTACCTGAAGAATTAAGTGAAGAAGAAACTATCAAATTAATAGATGCAATGTTTTTGGAACTTAAACCTGAAGGAATTAGAGATATGGGAAGATGTATGAAATATGCTTCTGAAAATATCAAAAATGCAGATATGTCATTAGTAAGTAAATTAATTAAAGAAAAATTAAGTTAAAAAGCGGTATGTTCGCTTTTTTATTTTTATAAATTTTGTTATAATCAAAATGGAGGCATCATGAGTTTAGTAACAGGTAAGATCAAAACTGTAATATATCAAAATGAAGATAATGGTTATACCGTAGCTTTGTTTAGAGTTAAAAGTAGTGATATAGAAAAAGTAGTAAATACAACAATACAAATTGTTGGTAATTTTTATGATTTAAAGTATGATGTTTTAATGGAATTAGAGGGTGATTATATTCTTAATTCTAAATATAATAAATATCAGTTAAATGTAAAAAAATATAATTTGATTATGCCGACTACAAATGATAAAATTATTGAATTTTTAACGAGTTCATTAATAACAGGATGTGGTAAAGCTACTGCACAAAAATTAGTTGAACTTTATAAAGAGAATACATTGGAAAAAATAAAAGATTTAAATAATATTTTGAAAGTTCCTAAAATGACTGAAGCTAAAGCTTTAAAAATACATAAATCAATTATAAATTATGATAAAAGTAGTGCGGTAATTTTAAAACTTGAAGAACTAGGATTTACAGTGGACGAAGCTTCGAGAATATTAAATAAATATAAAGATAAAACAGAAAAAATAGTAGAGCAAGATTTTTATATGCTTAAAGAAATAATCGACTTTGAAAAAGTCGATAGATTGTATCTAAATAATAATAATTCTACTTCACCTACTAGAATATATCATTGTATAATTGAGGCTATGAATAGGATAAGTAATTCAGAAGGACACACATTTTATGATGATGATGTAATAAAGAAATATTTGAGTCATTTTTATAATATTACACTTAGTGAAGAAGAGTATGATAGTACTATGACACTTTTAATAGATGATGATATTATAAAAGTTGTAAATGGTAAAGTGTATCTTAAAGATTATTATGAATCGGAAATATATATATCTGCATCATTAAAATATTTATCTGAAAGTGAAGTTAGTAATATACCTGATTTTACTGAAAAAATTAAGTTACTTGAAGAAAGACTTAATATTAATTATGATGATGTGCAAGAAAATGCTATAAGAACGGCATTAATTAATAATGTTACAATTATATCAGGAGGTCCTGGTACAGGTAAAACGACTATACTTAATGGTATTGTAAAAATGTACATAAATGAAAATAAATTATCTCCAGTTGAAATAATAGAGAATATTGCTCTTTTAGCACCTACTGGTAGAGCAAGTAAAAAAATGTGTGAGTCAACAGGTTTATATGCTACAACTATACATAGATATTTGAAATGGCATAAAGAAACTGATTCATTTGAATACGATGAGTTTAATAAAACTGGACATAAATTTGTTGTAGTTGATGAAGCTTCAATGATTGATACTAAATTGTTTGCATCACTATTAAAAGCAATAAAGCCTAATACTAAATTATTATTAGTTGGTGATTCATTCCAGCTTCCTTCAGTAGGTGCTGGTCTTGTTTTAAATAATTTAATAGAAAGTGATTTATTTAATTATATATCATTAACTAAAATTTATAGACAAAGTGATAATTCTTTTATACCGTATTTAGCAAAGAGTATAAAACAACAAGAATTAGATGAAGAATTTTTAACTAAAAAAGACGACTATAATTTTATTACATGTAGTAATAATGAATTAGAAATTTATATAAAAAAAGTGTTATTGAATGCGAAAAGTAAAGGTCTTACTCCAGAAAATATGCAAGTTTTAATTCCGACATATAAAGGAATAAATGGAATAGATAGATTGAATATTGTTATAAGAGATATATATAACGAAGCAACCGATGATAAAAATGAAGTACTTGTAAACGATGTTTTATACCGTGAAGGGGATAAAGTACTTCAACTTGTAAATGATCCAGATAACAATATATTTAATGGTGATATCGGTTATATAAGTAAAATAATTAAATCTCCCAAGATTAAAATGTCAATCGATTTTGAAGGTAATGTAGTAGATTATGAAAGAAAAAAAATAAATCAAATAAAACAAGCTTATGCAATTTCTATTCATAAAAGTCAAGGTAGTGAATTTGATCATGTTATAATGCCTATTAGTAAGGATTATTTTATGATGATGTATAATAAATTATTATATACTGGTGTGTCTAGGGCTAAAAAGTCATTAATATTACTCGGCGATCCTCAGGTATTTGCCCAAGGTGTTCGCAATAATAGAGCAGATAATCGAAATACAAGTTTAAAAGATAATTTGATGAGTATAATATTAAATAATTAGTTAATAATATTACTGAGGTGTTAAAATGAAAAAGAATTTAATTGTTGGTGGTATATTATTAGGTACCATCGGTGGTGCAACTGCATACTTTATGATGAATAAAAGAGCTAGAAATAAAGCTATGTCACTTATGAATACAAAGATGAATGAAGCTCATGATTTTTTTGAAGATAGAATGGAAGGATAGAAATATCCTTTTTTTATTTACAAAAATTAGCGATTTTGTTACAATAAGTTTGGTGATATTATGGTTAATGATGTAATGTTAAACAGATCTTCTGTAGATGAAATGTTTAAAATAATAATTCCTATTATAAGTAGTAAAGAAGTAAGTGATAATTTTATTTCATTTTATTTATATGTTTTAAATGAAAATTATGAATATAATTGTATGCAAAATACTATATTGATGAAAGAACTTGAGGAAAAACTTAATAAATATCAATTTAGAGAAATTAAGGAAGAAGATGATAAAGAGTTTGCCACATGGAGTAATTCAATTGAAATATACAATGAAAAATATAATTTTGTATATTTTCCTAATTATATAATTAAAATGACTAATATAATTAAGAAAAGTGAGTCACGTCCTGAAATAAATAATATTCTTAGCAAATTAAATGAAGAGGCAATAAAATATAAAGAAATAATAAAAGTTGCCATCGATTGCCAAGAAGAAATATTAAATAAATTAAAAATAAATTCAAAGATATTTAAAAAGATATTTTTAGACAAATATGATTATTATGCAGGTTATTTAGATAAATTAAATGAATTATATCATTATACTCCAAGATGTGTTATTGAAGAAGATATTGAAGGTGATGATGAATGGACACGTTAATGATTATTTAATATATCTTGAAAAGGAATTAAATTATTCAATGGAAACTATTAAAAATTATAAATTTGATATAGATAGTTTCTTAGAGTATTTAAAAATAAATAAAATTAATTATTTAAAATTGAATAAGGATATTATCAGAAAATATTTAAAATACTTAGATGAAACTAAGTTAAGTAATAAATCTATTTCTAGAAAATTAAGTAGTTTAAGGATGTTTTATAATTTTTTGACTGAAATTAAAGTAGTAAATCAAAATGTGTTTCAATTTATACAAAACCCTAAAGTCGCTAAAAAATTACCTAATTATTTGAATTATGAAGAAATAGAAAATTTATTAGATGGAATACCGCTCGATAATGTTTATGGTATTAGAAACAGATTAATTTTAGAAATTATTTATTCAACAGGTATAAGATTAAGTGAAGTTGCAAATATTAAATTAAATGATATAAATTATAGCAATAAGAATATTAAAATTATGGGTAAAGGATCAAAAGAAAGATTTGTTGTTTTTGGAGATTTTACAATAAAATATTTGGATTTGTATTTAAAAAATTCTAGAAATATTCTTTTAAATGATAAAAAAAATGATTATTTGTTTATAAATAAATTTGGAAATGCATTAAGCAAAAGTATGATAGAAAAAATAGTTAAAAATTGTGCAAAAGAAATATGTTTAAAACATAATATTAGTGTACATACTTTAAGACATACATTTGCAACACATATGCTTAATAATGGTGCAGATATAAAAACTGTTCAAGAATTATTAGGGCATGAGTCACTCGGTACTACTGAGATATACACTCATGTATCAAATGATAGAATTAAAGATGTGTATTTAAGAACACATCCAAGGGAGGGTAAAAATGTTTGATATTAAATATTCAATTGTACCAGTATTTGATAATTATACTGGTCTAAATTTAGGGATTTTAGGATATGTAGCAAGTCCATGTTATTTTATTTCTTCTTTTCCAATGACTTTTGCAGGAGAAGATGTAATGCAGTACGAAGTAGTATTTGTGAGAAATAAAAATAATTGTTCATTAGAAAATTATCCACTTATTTTAGGCGATGGTAAATGTATTAACAGTGAAATAATTCATGAATTATACGATAGTTTTTATACTGCTAAAGCATTAGCTAATGAAAAAAATAAATATCATTTTGACTTACTAGAAGGTAAATTAATGTTAAATGGAAATAAATCACAGTTAATTGAATGTATAAATTATGTAGAACTAATGCAGGATACAATAAACTCATATAATACATCATTAAATCCATTAAAATAAAAACTTGAAATAAATGCTTGCATTTGTTTTTTTTTTGCATTAAAATTAAATCATGGAGGCTAATATGGAAAAATACGTATATTCCTTTAAAGAAGGAAACAGAGATATGAAAAATATCTTGGGTGGAAAAGGTGCTAATCTAGCCGAAATGACTAGTATAGGTTTACCGGTTCCACAAGGATTTACTGTTACAACAGAAACTTGTAATAAGTATTATGATGACAAAGAAAAATTATCTGATGAAGTAATAAATCAAATTACTGAAAAATTATCGGAACTTGAAGAAATTACTGGTAAAAAATTTGGGGACAATGAAAAACCTTTACTTGTATCAGTGAGAAGTGGTGCTAGAGCTAGTATGCCTGGTATGATGGATACTGTACTTAATTTAGGTTTGAATGATGAAGTTGCTGAGGCTTTTAGTAAAGTTACTCAAAATGAAAGATTTGTATATGATTCTTATAGAAGATTCATTCAAATGTTTTCAGATGTAGTTATGGGATTTCCTAAATCATCATTTGAAAGATTATTTGATAAAATAAAAGAAGATAAAAATATAAAACTAGATACTGATTTATCTGCTGAAGATTTAAAAGAAGTAGTTGAGGTTTATAAAAATGAATATAAAAAACATGCTGGAAAAGATTTCCCACAAGAACCTAAAGAGCAATTGCTTGAGTCAATTAAAGCTGTATTTAGATCTTGGAATAATGAAAGAGCAATTACCTATAGAAGACTAAATGATATACCAGGATCATGGGGTACAGCTGTCAATGTACAAGAAATGGTTTATGGTAATACTGGAGATACATCTGGTACTGGTGTTGCATTTACAAGAAATCCTGCAACTGGTGAGAAACATCTATATGGTGAATATTTAATTAATGCTCAAGGTGAAGATGTAGTAGCGGGTATAAGAACACCTCAAACTATTGATACGCTTAAAGATGTAATGCCAGATTGTTATAATGAATTTGTTAAAATATGTGATACTTTGGAAAATCATTATAAAGATATGCAAGATATGGAATTTACTATTGAAAATGGTAAATTATTTATGCTTCAAACAAGAAATGGTAAAAGAACTGCTGATGCGGCACTTAGAATTGCTGTTGAATTAGTTGAAGAAGGTATGATTACTAAAGAAGAAGCAATACTTAAAGTTGAACCTAAAGCATTAGATCAATTACTTCATCCAGCATTTGATGTTGAATCACTAGCAAAAGGTGAAGTTATAGCTACTGGTTTAGCGGCATCTCCTGGAGCAGCAACTGGTAAAATATATTTTACTGCAGAGGATTCTAAAAATGCTCATGAGTCTGGAGAAAAAGATGTACTTCTTGTTAGACTTGAAACTTCACCAGAAGATATCGAAGGTATGGTTGTTGCTAACGGAATACTTACTGTTCGTGGTGGAATGACTAGTCATGCTGCAGTAGTAGCGCGTGGTATGGGAACATGCTGTGTATGCGGTTGTGGTGAACTTAAAATAAATGAAGAAGAAAAAACATTAACTGTAAATGGTAAAGTATATAAAGAAGGTGATTATTTATCACTTGATGGATCTACTGGTAAAGTATACGGTGAAAAAATAAAAACTGTTGAACCAACTATTTCTGGTAACTTTGAAATATTTATGAAGTGGGCAGACGATATTAGAACATTAAAAGTAAGAGCTAATGCAGATAATGAAACTGATGCGAATGTTGCAAAAGGTTTTGGTGCAGAAGGTATTGGTTTATGTAGAACTGAGCATATGTTCTTTGAAGAAGAAAGAATATTTAATTTTAGAAGAATGATTACTGCAGATACTTTAGAAAAAAGAGAAGAAGCTCTTGAAAAAATACTTCCATATCAAAGAAGTGATTTTGAAAGTTTATTTAGAGTAATGGATGGTCTAGGTGTAACTATTAGATATTTAGATCCACCTTTACATGAATTTTTACCTCATACTGATGATGAAATCAAAGCACTAGCTAAATCTTTAGATATGAATTTTGAAGATTTAAAAACTAGAGTAGAATCATTAAAAGAATTTAACCCAATGATGGGTCATAGAGGTTGTCGTTTAGGTGTTACATATCCAGAAATAGTAAAAATGCAAACTAGAGCTGTTATTGAAGCAGCACTTAATGTAGCTAAAGATGGAAAAAATGTTAAACCTGAAATAATGATACCTTTAGTAGGAGACATTAAAGAACTAAAATTTATTAAAAATATTGTAGTTGAAACTGCAGAAGAAATATTAGCTAAGTCTAAAGATAAAGTGGAATATTCAATTGGAACAATGATTGAAATACCAAGAGCAGCACTTACTGCAGATGAAATAGCTAAAGAAGCAGAGTTTTTCTCATTTGGAACAAATGACTTAACTCAAATGACTTATGGTTTTTCAAGAGATGATGCAGCTAAATTCTTAGATGATTATTATAAAAAACAAATATTTGAATCTGATCCATTTGCTAAAATAGATCAAGATGGAGTAGGACAACTTATGAAAATAGCTGTTGAAAAAGGTAAATCAGTTAATAAAAATATTAAACTTGGTATATGCGGAGAACATGGCGGAGAACCTTCAAGTGTTGAATTTTGTCATAAACTTGGTTTAAGTTATGTATCTTGTTCACCATTTAGAGTACCTATAGCAAGACTTGCAGCAGCTCAAGCGGTACTTAATAATA
>CAYJBC010000004.1:38290-43275 GCA_964368535.1 uncultured Muribaculaceae bacterium | reverse complement strand
AAACATAATATCAAGCCTCCTTTCTAAGATGAACTTGAAAAATGGAGGCAAATACTTAATCTTCAAGTAATTCCTATAAACAATATAGCAATAAAGTTTTCATATTGTCAAGCGAACATATTGTTAAAAATAATGGTTATTTTAGAATTTTAATTATATATTCTTTTTATTTGGTAAAATGATATCTTTTTAAAAGAAATACTAAAAACTCTTGATAAAATACATAGTTTTAGGTTATAATTATCTAGAAGGATAAATGGAGAGTTTGTATGCGAAAAATTATTGCTAGTTTAGATGTAGGAACTAACACAATCAAACTTGTTGTTGGTGAAATATTTAAAAGAAAACTAAATATTTTAACTTGCGTTGAGACAAGCTCTAGAGGCATAAAAAATGGTTACATTGTTAATCCAGAAAGTGCGATGATATCTATTAAAGATGCTTTTGCTAAAGCAAATGGTATGCTCGGACTTGAAATAAAAAAAGTTGTAGTAACAGTACCTAGTTATAATACAAAATGTTTTATTTCTGAAGGTTCTTGTGCGATAAATCGTGATGATAAAATGATTAATCATAAAGATTTAATAAGAGCTATGCAAGCATCAGTATATAACAAAGTTGATGACACTGAAGAACTTATAAGTGTTCTTCCAACAGGATTTATAATTAATGATGTTGATAAAGTTTCATCACCTATAGGAGTTACAGCAGATAAACTTACAGTAAAAGTTGTAGGAGTTATCACAAATAAAAAGAATGTATTAAATATTACAAAAGTTTTAGAAAAGTTGAATATTGAGGTAATTGATACTGTTATAAATCCACTTGGAGATTATTATGAATTTAAAAGTGATATTTCTAAAGATTCAATAGGTGCAGTTGTTAATATAGGAGCTAGTAAAACAGAAGTTTCTATATTTAATAAAGGAATACTTACAGCAACTGAAACTCTTGATATTGGTGGCAATAATATAGAAGCTGATTTTGTTTATTTATATAAAATAAGTAGAAAAGATGCAATATATTTAAAAGAAAATATAGCACTTGCTAATAAGGCATCAGCACAGGTCAATGAGTCTATTACTTTTACTAATAAAGAGGGAGATTATATTAAAATAAATCAGTATGATGCGAGTGAAGTAGTTGCTGCAAGACTCACTGAAATGATGAATTTAATAAAAAAACAAATAAATCTCTTAACAAAAAGGGAAATTAGTTATATAATAGTTACAGGAGGATTAACCGAGATTAAAGATATGGATATTTTATTAAATGAAATATTTAATAGAAAAGCTAAAATAGGACATGTAAATGAGATAGGTATTAGAAATAATAAATATAGTACATGTGCTGGTTTAGTTAAGTATTTTCATAGTAGGTTAAAGCTTCGAGGTTCTGAGTTTTCTATATTTAATATAGAAGAGCAAGAAGAACTTAGTGGATTACATAAAAAAATAAGTTTATCTGATAATAGTATACTAGGAAAATTATTTGGATACTTTTTTGATAGTTAGGAAGGAAACAATATGAACGGATTAGAAATGGATCAAATTGCTAAGATCAAAGTTATTGGTGTTGGTGGCGGTGGCTGCAATGCGGTTAATCGTATGATTGAAGAGGGAGTAAAAAGTGTTGAGTTTTATGTAGTTAATACTGACTTGCAAGTATTAAATGCATCACAAGCTGAGAATAAAATACAAATAGGAAAATCAATTACTGGAGGAAGAGGAGCAGGAGCTAACCCTGAAGTAGGTAGAGCAGCTGCGCTAGAGTCTAAAGCAGAACTTGAAGAAGCTGTTAAAGGTGCTGATATGGTATTTGTAGCTTGTGGACTTGGTGGTGGTACTGGAACAGGTGCTGCACCAGTTATAGCAGAAATTTCTCAAGAACTAGGGGCTCTTACTGTAGGTATTGTTACTAAACCTTTTAAATTTGAAGGTAAAAAAAGAATGGAACATGCGCTTTTAGGACTAGAAGAATTACGTAAAAATGTTGATACATTAATCATCATTCCTAACGATAGATTAAGAGATATTATAGATAAAACTACTAGTTTTGATGATGCATTTAAAGAAGTAGATAATGTACTTCATAGAGGTGTACAATCTATATCTGATTTAATAGCGGTTACTGGTATAATAAACTTAGACTTTGCTGATGTTAAAACAGTAATGGAAAAAAGTGGTACTGCGATTATTGGTATTGGATGTAATGCTGGTGAAAATAGAGCAATTGAGGCTGCAAGACAAGCGGTTGCTAATTCACTTTTAGAGGCTACTATAGATGGTGCGACTAATGCGATAGTAAATGTAACAGGTGGAAGAAACCTTACATTATTTGAAATAGAAGATGCAGTTGAAACAGTTAGGGAAGCTGCAAATGCAGATGTAAATATAATCTTTGGGGCAATTAAAAATGAAAACTTAACTGATGAAGTTATAGTTACAGTAATTGCTACAGGATTTGATGAAACTGTTGAAGAAGAAGCATTATTTTCTAATGAACTTCCGAAAAGAAGAAGAGAAGCATCGGGAAATGATGATTTCGATATACCACCGTTTCTAAGAAACAATGAATTTTAAAGAAGAAATTTCTTCTTTTTTTATTGAATATTATTTGTTATAATACATTTATGGGTGATTTATATGGAAAAATATAATCTAGAATATTGTAAAAGTTTAGGTAAAAAAAATTTGTATTATGCAAAAGTTCTAATTAGTGATTATGATGGAAAGCAAAGATTGATTTCAACTATTTTACTTCAGGATGATAGTAGTAGTACTAATGATAAATTTTATTTTGATGAAGAAAATTCTGAAATATCCAATGACAGAATAGTTGAGTTAGTGCCACTTCTACAGTTAATAGATGAAAGTGATGTTAATTTTGTTCTTCATGGTAAAAGAGTATTTATAGATGTTTGCGATACATTTTATCAGTTGTCTGAAGATCATTCAGATAATACTTCGGAGTTTGAAACTGAAATTTTAGTAAGTAAGATAACTGAATTTTTTAATAAAGAAAATCAAAGAAAAAGAATTAAATAGAATTCTTTTTTTATGTTATAAAATATGACAATATATAATAATTATTTTTTGTATAATAAGTTAGGTGATAATAAATGGTATATTTAGATTTAATATTTTTACTTAATTTTATTTACGATTTTTTATTATTAATGACTGTTAATATCGCTCTTAAAAGAGTTACTAAATTAAGAAAAATATTTATTTCATCATTATTTGGATCATTATTTTCTTTTGTAATATTTTTGGATTTAAATAATATTATGTTGATAATATTTAAAATAATTTCTGCTTTTGTAATGTGTTTGATTGCATTTGAATATAGAAATATATTATATACAATAACTAATATAACATATCTTTATATGTCTAGTATAATACTTGCTGGATTTATGTATTATTTATCAATGCAAATTAGTAGCGACAATTTAATTAATTTAATAATAATTATATCTGTTTCTCCTTTAATATTATTAGCGTATATATTACAAGCAAAAAAACTTAAAAATGTTCAAAATCTATCTTATAAAGTTAAAATTGTTTTTAAGAACAATAAAAATTTAATCCTTGATGGTTTCATTGATTCAGGCAATAAGTTAAAAGATCCGGTAACTAATAAGTATGTAATTATAGTCGATAAAAAAGTATATCATAATAAAAATCCGATATATGTACCATTTAAGGGGGTGAATAAAACTGGATTACTCGAGTGTTTTACTTTAAAATATATTGAAGTAAATAATAAAAAATTTAATAATTATTTACTTGGAGTAAGTAATGAAATAATAAATTTAGATGGTAGTAATTGTATATTAAACTATAAATTAATGGAGGAACTTAATGTTTAAAAAATTATTGTTATATTTAAAACTGAAGTACAATGAATTATTTTTTGTTGGTGCGACTGATAAGTTGCCACCACCTTTATCTAAAGAAGATGAACTTAAATATCTAATTAAGTGTAAAGACGGAAATATGGAAGCTAGGAATATTTTAATTGAGCATAATCTTAGATTAGTTGTGTTTTTAGCTAAGAAGTATGAAAATACTACATATGATATTGAAGACTTAGTATCAATTGGTTCGATTGGTTTAATTAAAGGTATAAATACTTATAAAATTGATAAAAATATAAGACTTGCTACTTATGCATCTAGATGTATTGCGAATGAGATACTTATGTTTCTTAGAAAAAATAAGAATAAAAGAGCTGAAATGAGTTTAGATGAAGCTCTTAATTATGACGCTGAAGGTAACCAGTTACATCTAGAAGATATTTTAGGAACTGATGTTAATTTGGTACCTGATGAATTTCAAAAGCAGGTTGATAAAGAAATGTTAACCAAAGAAATTGAAAATCTTAAAGATAGGGATAAAGAAATTATGATACTTAGATATGGACTCAATAATACTGAAGAATTTACTCAAAAAGAAGTGGCGCAGATGCTTAATATTAGTCAATCTTATATATCTAGAATAGAAAAAAAAGTTATAAAAAAACTAAAACAAACTATGAATATATAAAAAACTGAGTAAACTGGCTATAAAATGCTAGTTTTTACTTTTTTATTTTGTTATAATTATATAAAGGTGATTTTATGAAAAAAATAACTTATTTATTTATATTTTTGTTTTTATTTATAATTAATGCTTCTTTAGTTAATGCTGAGGAGAATATATATGATATTGTATGTATGTATGAATTTGATGAAAACAAAACTGCTTTAGTTTATTCACATATGTCAGAAAATGCTATGGTTGCGATAGATGAGGAAATAACTATTGATGGTAGAACTTATATAAAAAGGCATGAACACAAAAAATTTTCTGCTCCTCCTGTAAATGGTTATCAAATTACTTATGATTCTTTACCAGCATATGGAGTAGAACAGATAATAAATGAAGAAACACTTGAATGTTTAGAACATATATATGTAAATGAAAGAACTTATGACAATA
>CAYJBC010000004.1:9614-38190 GCA_964368535.1 uncultured Muribaculaceae bacterium | reverse complement strand
TATATTGCTATCATCGCACTTATTGCTCTTAGCACAATGGATTTTATTAAAGCGATTACTTCACAAGATGGGGATGCACTAACGAAGGCTATTAAAACTGCTGGCTTAAGAATTATATATTGTGTTTTAATATTTGTATTTCCAATTATTTTAGAATTCTTATTTGAAACATTAGGGATATATGCTGATCCAACTGATCCATACTGTGGATTAAATCCATAAGTGATAAATATTAAGTTAACTTTACTTAAAAAAATATATATGAATAAAAAATTAGAAATCTTTTCAATATAAAGTTGAAAGGATTTTTTTATGAATAATTATAAAGTAGATATAACTGGTATTAATACAAAGGATATAAAAGTTCTGAAAAATAAGGAAACTATTGATCTTTTTAATAAAATGAATGAAGGAGATGAAACTGCTAAAGAAAAAATAATTGAAGGTAATTTGAAACTTGTTTTAAGTATACTTAAAAGATTTAATAAATCAGGGATAAATGCTGATGATTTATTTCAAATTGGTGTAGTTGGACTAATCAAAGCAATAGATAACTTTGATGTGACATATGGTCTTCAATTGTCTACGTACGCAGTTCCATTAATAATGGGTGAAATGAAAAGGTATATTAGAGACAATACTGCTTTGAGAGTGAGTCGTAGTATAAAAGATATGGCATATCAAATTATTAAATTTAGCGACGAATTTTTAACTATTAATGGTCATACTCCAACATCTAGTCAAATAGCACAAGCATTACAAATTGAAGAATATCAGGTGGGTTATGCACTGGATTCGCTTAAGGACCCAATTTCAATATTTGAACCAATTTATAATGATGGAGGAGATACAATTTATTTACAAGACAAAATAGCAGATATTAAAGAATCAAGTAGTAATCAAGATAGTTTAATAGCGTTAAGAAAAGCTATGAATGATATAAAAAAAAGAGAGAAAGAAATACTTGTAAAAAGATTTTTAATTGGTAAAACACAAACTGAAATAGCTTTGGAATTAAATATAAGTCAGGCTCAAGTATCACGAATTGAAAAAAGTGCGATAAAAAACGTAAAAAAATTAATTAATTAAATATAATTATATAGGTGGTTATGTGAATTTAAGCGAACTCCAAAAAAAAGATATTATAAATATGGATACTGGATATAACTTAGGTAGAATAGTAGATGTTGAAATTACGGAAGATGGAAAAATTTTGCGTATAGCTACAGAACCTAAAAAATTTTTAAAAAGGTTTATGCGAAGTAGTGATAATACTATTGAATTTTCATCAATTGTGAAAATAGGTACTGACGTTATTTTGGTAAAATAATAAATTATGTTATAATAGTAATGGTGATAGAGTGAAAAAGTTAAAAATAGGTTTTTTTATGGATGATTTTTATCCATCAATGAATGGCGTAATTGAGGTAATGAATAATCAGGCTATAAGATTAACCCAGAAAGGTCATGAAGTAGTTATGGTTGTTCCTAAAACTGCTAAAAAATATAGAGATAACTTTCCATACAAAGTTATAAGGGTTCCAAGTGTAAAAATAGGTATGATTGGTTATTCAATGGCAATGCCTAAAATGGACTTGACGATGGAAAAGAAATTATTTAACGAAAAATTTGATATAATACATATCCATTCTCCTTTTATAATGGGTAAATTAGGAGCTAAAATAGCTAATAAACTTAAAATACCTGCGGTAGCTACACTGCATACTCAGTATGATAAAGATGTAAAGAAATTTGTTAAATCAGGTCTTATTACTAAAATATTTGTTAAAGATTTAATCGGTACTTTTAATAAATGTGATAAAACTTGGGCTACTAATGCCGAGGTTGCACAAATGTATAAAGATATGGGTATGAAAGTTATGCCAGGAGTACAAATTACTGGTTGTGATATGGTTCTTCATGATAATTTAGAAAAGGGAGCTGAATTTGTAAATAGAAAACATTGGCTTAAAAAAGATAAACTAGTATTTTTATTTGTTGGTAGGTTAACAGTTTTAAAAAACGTATTGTTTTTATTAGATGCTCTTAAACATTTAAAAGATAATAATGTAGATTTTAAAATGATTTTTGTAGGACCTTTCGAAGATAAAAAGGAAATAGAAAAGAAAATTAAAGAATTAAAATTAAAAAGAGATATTATATTTGCTGGTAAAATAACTGATAGAAAAGTTCTTAGAAATTATTATTGTAGAGCTAAATTGTTTTTATTTCCATCTATGTATGATACAAATTCATTAGTTCAAAAGGAAGCAGCTTCACAAAAAGTACCAACTGTATTTATTGATGGATCAGCTACTGCACATCTAGTAACTAATAATGTTAATGGTTTTTTATGTAAAAATGATCCTAAGTTATATGCAATGGAAGTAATAAAGATTCTTGGTGATGATAAATTATACAAAAAAGTTTCAGAGGGGGCATATAGAGAAATTTATGTAAGTTGGGATGATTTAATGGATGATTTAATTAATGATTATACTGACATAATAAAACAATATAAGAAGAGTCAAAAGTAGAATTTTGATTTTTTTTATGATATAATTTATATATGTTGAAAAAAAGTTTAATAATTAGTTCAATTGTAATATTATTTGATCAAGTAATTAAAATATTAATAAATAATTATTTAGTTTCTGATATTAATGTTATACAGAATTTTTTTGTGATTACAAAAGTTCATAATACGGGTGCAGCATTTAGTATATTTACTGATCAAAGAATATTATTAATAATTGTAAGTTTGTTAATGTTAATTATTATACTCAAATTACATAAAGATTATAAAAATAATTTAAGAAATATGATTGCTTTTGGTTTAGTTATAGGAGGCCTTATAGGTAACTTAATTGATAGAATTATTTTAGGATATGTTGTTGACTACTTATCATTTAGTTTTGGTAGTTACAATTATCCTGTATTTAATTTAGCAGATACAGCAATTGTAATAGGAATATTTTTGTTATTAATAGCAACAATAAAAAAGGAAGATAGAAATGAAAATAGTAGTAGATAAAGAGAATATTAGATTAGATAAATATATTTCAGATAATACTGAGTATAGTAGATCTAAAGTAGATAAAATGATTGATGATGGTTTTGTTTTAGTGAATGGAAGTATTGCTAAACAATCATATAAAACTGAAGTTAATGATGAAATAGATATAGATGAAAATTACGAAAAAGAAATAGTTTTAGAAAAAAAAGAAATGAAACTAGACATAGTATATGAAGACGAATATCTTATTGTATTAAATAAACCAACTGGTTTAGTAGTACATCCAGGAAGTGGTAATAGAAAAGATACTCTTGTAAATGGACTTTTATATTATTGTGATAGTTTATCTCAAACAGGTGGCTCGGATAGAGCAGGTATAGTTCATAGACTTGATAAAGACACAAGTGGATTAATGCTTGTTGCAAAAACAGATAAAGCTCATGAAATATTATCTGATATGTTTAAAAATAAAATGGTTAGCAGAGAATATATTGCTTTAATTAGCGGAGTTTTCCCTAGTCAAACAGCCAAAATAAATGCTCCCATTGGAAAAAGTTCTAAAGATTTTAGAATGCAAGAAGTAAAAGATGGAGGTAAAGTTGCTGTCACAAACTTATGGGTGCTAAACAGGTATAAAAAACATACTCTAGTGAGACTTGCACTTGAAACAGGAAGAACTCATCAAATACGTGTTCATTTGAATTATATTGGTTATCCAGTATTTAATGATCCAGTTTATAGTAAAAATAAATGTACTGAATTCGGTCAATTTCTTCATTCGTTTAAAATTAAATTTAATCATCCGATTACT
Organism: uncultured Muribaculaceae bacterium; assembly: GCA_964368535.1. GTDB lineage: Bacteria > Bacillota_I > Bacilli_A > RF39 > UBA660 > CAKOSP01. The sequence goes on along the minus strand of CAYJBC010000004.1, from coordinate 34,363 downwards.
GGTAAGGAAATGTATTTTGAAAGTGAACTTCCTACTGAATTTCAAGAATTTATTGATAAATTAGATTAAGTGCTAAAAAATAACAAAATGTATAATATGTGAACATACAAAATGGAGCACAATAAATAAAATTTTTGGCTTGAAATTGATATAATCTAAAGCTTAAGATTACTGTATAAAACAGTGAAACAGTTGTTATGAGTAAACTTATATAAATATTATTGTGACCATAGTAAAAAAATGGTATTACAAGAATAAATAGGTAAATACAAATAAAATAAAATAAATAATAGTTTTTCATTTTCTTATTTAAATAAATACCTTTAAGTGTATTGAAACAAAATAATGAAAATGTTATAGCGTAAAAAATCATATATATAGTCATTGTGTCATCTCCTTTACTAAATATATGATACATAGTAAAATATATGAGGAGGAATCTATGAAAAATGTGTTAATTAGTGATAAGGATCAACTTGTGATGAGTTTAGTTCATTATTTTGTTACTAAAGAAAACTATTCTCCAATAGTAGTTCAAGGTACGAAAGAGGAAATATGGCTTGAAAATTTATCTGCTCCATATAAAGTTATAAGAATTAATTCAAAGTATATTCATAATAATGAACAGCATGAAGCTGATGTAGCAAAAGTCAAACATGTACTTAAACAAATTAAAAAGAAAACTTTATCGTTGAAATTAAATGCATTAAATATATGTGTTGACACTGCACAAAGAGTTGATTTAAATAATACTAAATTAATAAGTAATATAAATCTTAAAACATTAGATGACATAACAAGCAATGATTTATTAAATAATAGTTATCCTAAAATTAATGTAAATTCATTAAAAAAAGCAGATAATCTCGACTTAATTTTGAATGTTACTAATGATATAAATGAGAAAACAGAAAGGGAAAATAAATTGTTTGAAGAAATATTTAAAAGTAAAAAAATAATTGTTACACCTATAATTATAGCAATATGTATTTCTATGTTTCTTATTACTATGATATTTGGTAATGGAGCAACCGATATATATACATTGTTATATTATGGAGGCAATAATTTATTATTAGTTCAGGAAGGACAAATTTTCAGGCTAATCACAGGAGCATTTTTACACGCGGGTATTTTGCATCTTTTAGTTAATATGTATTCATTGTATATAATTGGTTCACAATTAGAACAATTTGTTGGAAAAATTAAATTTGCAGGAATGTATTTAATAAGTGCACTTACTGGATCTATGTTGTCATTAGTTTTTTCAGATGGATCTATAGTATCTGTTGGCGCAAGTGGAGCAATATTTGGTTTATTAGGGGCGTTATTATATTTTGGTTATCACTATCGTATGTATTTAAATGATGTTTTAAGAAGACAAATAGTTCCAATTATAATAATAAACTTGCTTATTGGGTTTACTGTTCCTGGTATTGATAATGCTGCGCATATTGGCGGGCTTATTGGTGGATATTTTGCAGCAGTTGCATTTGGATTAAAAGGTAAATCTGAAAAAAGAGAAATGATAAGCGGTATAATTTCATTAATAGCATTAGTTGGTTTTATGAGTTATATGATATTTAAATAAAAAAAATTCACATTATTTGTGAATTTTTTTTATAGTTTACGATATAAACCGATAGCGATACCTAAAATACTTACACTTTTAAGTATTATTGGAGCCATTGTATCATTTTCTGGTTGTAATCTAAAATGGTCGCTTTCTTTATAAAATGTCTTAAGTGTTACTTCGTTGTTGTCATTCATTGCAACAACTATATCACCATTTTTTGCAACGCTTTGTCTTTTAATTATTACAAAATCGTTATTATATATTCCTCTGTTTATCATCGACTCACCTGAAACATGTAATGTGAATACTTCGGCACTTTTTGGAACTAAGTTAACTGGTAAATCAAAATATTCGTCAGGCTTTTCAATAGCTTCAATTGGATTACCTGCAGTAATTTTTCCTAAAAGAGGAACTTTAACTACATTTTCATCTACAGGTGCAAATTCATTTTCTACAAGTAATTCAATAGTTCTTGACTTATTGGTAGATGATTTAATAAAACCAGCTAATTCTAATTTTTTAACGTGGCTAAATGCAGTAGCAGGGCTATTTAGTCCAAGTCCAGCACATATATCACGTATTGCAGGAGGAAAACCTTTGTCTGCTATATACTTTTTAATAAATTGTAAAACTTCTTTTTGTCTTTTTGTTATCATTTTAATCACCTAAATACATTTTACAATAAAATGTGTAAAAAGTCAAACAAATGTTTCTATTTGACTTTACACGAACAATTGTTTGTGATATTATTAAAATGAAAGAAGGGATAGTATATGGAAAAAATAGTTAAAGAGTGCGGGGGAATAATTTTGTTTTATTTATTTATAATATTATGTGTTATTATAGTTAATGCTAGATTCGATCATTTAAATGATGAGTCAGTGATAGAGAAAAATACTATCGCTTACTCGAACAATTAAATTGAAACATCGGTAATTTGATTAAAATATATTATTGAATAACTATTGGTAGTTATTCTTTTTTTTGTAATATCAATATTTTTAATGGTATCAATTATTGTTATTATTGTTCCTTTCGAATAAAATTTTATTTTAACTTTTAAATTATTTTGTGATGCAAGTAATATATTATTTTGGATATCTATGTAATTATCTTCGCTTAAAATTGGTATCTTTATTTCTCTTTTCTTTTTTTCTATTTCATTAACTATTTTATTCGAATCAATTACTGCATCAAAAGGGAGCCATTTTATCATTTTACGATCACTCATGAGTAATGACCTCCAATCTTTTTATTTCTTTCAATTATTGTAGATGATTTAAGTAAACTATTTGCATGTAATATACTATTTTTGCCATATTTACCTTTGACTATATCTACTGCTTTTAAAATTTTTTTGTTTCTTTCAATATTTTTATAATTATCAAATAAATTAAGTTGTAATGAATTATTGTTGCTTAATTTATTTAAAGATATACTTATTTTTCTTATTGGAAAGTTTTCAATGTATTTGTCTAGTAATAATAAAATGTATTTTTCTAAAATATGAAAGTCATCTGTATATGTATCTAGTTTTATTGTATGATAAAAACCTCCGCCAATATTTTTGGAATAACTAATACCAAGACCTATATTTAAGCATAGTTTATTATTATTTCTTAATCGTGATGTAAGAACTTCCAATGTTTCTTTTATTATTAATTTAATTTCAATCACATTGTAATCCCTAAATAATATTTGACTATTACTAAATGAAGTACTTCTTATTATTTCATATTTTTCTTTTATTATTGCTTCATCTATACCATTAGCATGATCCCATAATTCTTCGCCAATAACACCAAACTTATCTTTTAAAATATTTTTGTCATAGTTAGCTAATTCGTAAACATTATGTATTCCTATATTATTTAAGTTTTTTTCCATACGATATCCAATTCCCCACATATCTGAAAGTTGTTTGATCTTCCATAACTTCGTTGGAACATCTTCGTAAGTCCATTTAGCAACATTATTTTTTTGATATTTGGCGTCATTGTCTAATGCGGATTTAGCTAAAAACATATTTGATCCTATACCACAAGCAGTAACTAACTTAGTTTTTTTATAAATTGCAGTAATAATTTCGTTGGCTAGTTCAATATCAGTTTTGTTATACAGTTTTAAATAATCTGTTATATCTAAAAATGCTTCGTCCACTGAATACACATGTAAATCCTCTTTAGAGACATAATCTAAATATATACTTATAATTTCTTTGCTTTTTTCAGTATAAAAACTCATTCTGGGAGTAACTATTATATATTTTGTGTTTGCTGGTATTTCAAATAATCTACCTCTTGATTTAATTCCTTTATTTTTTAAATAGGGAGTTACCGCTAGTGTTATCGCACCGTTCCCTTGTTTTTGATTTGCTACAACTAAAGGAGTAGTAAAAGGATTTAAATTTCTATCAATACATTCTGCAAAAGCATAAAAACTTTTTAAGTCTATACATAGTATATTTCTATTCATATTTACACCAAACCTTTGTTTGTATTTTAACACAAACATTATTTAAATAAAAGACCCATTTTTTTGGAAAAATAAGTGTAAATAATTTTTAATAAATTGACTTATTGTGCCAACTTATATATAATTAGTGTAGTTGTAAATCGAGGTATTATGGAAAAAACAATGCAAAAATTTATTGTAGGTTGTGACTATGATGGTGTACTAACAAATTTGACTGAATATTATGAAGTTACTGGAAAAAAATTTTTTAAAAAAAATCCGGTAAATATAAATGAGTATTCAATAAAAAAAATGTTTGACATATCACCATTTTCTGAAATTAGATATGGATTAAAATATTTTTTTGATTACTGTCAAAATGCTAAAATGCGTGATGGGATGTCAGAGTTATTAAACAAAATTATTAATGATGATGGAATAGTTCACGCAATAACTGCTAGAAAATTTGTTACAAGCAGAAATTTTTTTGGTAATAAATCTAGAGAAATGGTCAAAAAATATGCTGCAAAACATAATATAAAATTTAAAACTTATGAATTTTGTTCGGAAACTTATGCGCCAAGGGATAAACTAATTGCCTGTAATAAACTTGGAGTTGACTTAATGATCGAGGATACTGCTTCAGTAGCAATCAATCTTGCAAATAATAATATAAAAGTAGCTCTTGTTGATACTCTATATAATCAAGGAATCGAACATAAAAATATCCGAAGATGTAAAAGTGTTTTAGAAATAGAAAATTATATTAATGAGATTAAAGAAAAAATTGAACCTAAAAATGAAAAATTTCTAGAACTTAAAAATAAAAGAGTTAATAGTATAGATTTCAATAAGGGAAAGAAAATATTTATGATTTTGTATCCAATAATAACTTGGTTTACATTAACTCCATTTTTCACAAAGGTTCTTGGAAAAGAAAAAATACCATATCAAGATGGATTTATTATAGCTTCAAATCATTTGACTAGTACTGATCAATATAAAGTAGGCTATGCACTTGGGAATAGGTATGTTTCTGGGTATATGGCCTCTACTGTAAAAAAAACCTTTCGAGGCAAACTTTTTCAATTAACTAATAGTGCAATATTTATAAATCGAAAAAATGATGATAGTAAACATCAGGCAAAAGAAGAATTTGATATGAGATTAGTTTCAGGAATGACTATGTTGATATTTCCTGAAGGTACAAGAAAAAATAATTATAAAGAGCATAAAAATAAAAAAATATTGCCATTTAAATTAGGTGCTGTGTCTAGTGCCAAAAATACAGGAAGTGCCATATTGCCGGTATGTATTACAAAAAAATTTTTATTTTCGGTTGTTGAATTTGGAGACGTTATTTTTGTTAAACATGATGATGATTTAGAAAATAAGAATAAAGAATTAGAAAATATTATATTAAGTATGATAGATAAAAGGAGTTAGTATGACTAAAACAATGACAAAAGAAAAGGTTTTATTACCGAGTAAAGATAAAGCGTGGCTTAAACATTATACAAAAGAACAACTTGATTACAAATTGCCATATACTACTGTATATGATTATGTTTATGAACAAAACAAAAATCATTTAGAAGATGATGCATTATATTATTTTGATAATAAATGGACTTTTAAAGAACTTTTTGAAGAAGTCGACAAAGCAGCTAAAGCTTTTATCTACTTAGGTGTTAACAAAGGAAAAAGAAAAGATATTGTTACAATGTGTACTCCAAATACACCAGAAGCTGTATTTGCTTTTTATGCTTTGAGTAAAATAGGTGCAGTTATTAATTTGATACATCCTTTATCAAGTCATTTAGAAATAAAAAATTATTTAAACGAAGTTGATTCTAGATATTTTATTGCTTATGAAGGAACTTGCATTAAGAAAAAGAAAAATGATAAAGAATCTGTAATAGATAAAATTAATGCAATTATCAGAAGAACTGAAGTTGAAAAAGTTATAGTAATAAATCCTGGTAATTATATGCCTAAAGTTTTAAAATTGGCATATGGATTAAATGTAAAATTAAAATCTAACTTTAATTTTAGAAAAGATGGTAGATATATTGATTGGAATAAATTTACAGAACTTTCAGTAGATGTAGATGAAATCGAAAGTAATGTCAATCCGGATGATTTATTTGTTTTATTTCATACTGGGGGTACAACAGGAACTCCTAAAGCAGTTGAAATTACTCATGATATTTTTAATAGTGCGGTTACTCAAATTCAAATAGATAATCCACTGGTTAGAAGAAAAGATAAAATAACTCTTATTATGCCACTTTTTCACGGCTTTGGCTCAGCTAATTGCATGCATTTGGCCCTTACATCAGGTGTAGGTGGAGTCCTTATGCCTAAGTTTACATATAAATTATTTGATCAAATGATTGCTAAATGGGACCCTGAACATTTTTTAGGTGTTCCAGCAGTATTTGAAGCTATGAAAAATAGTAAGCAATTACAAAATAAAGATTTAAGTCACTGGAAATATTTAATTTCAGGTGGAGATAAAATAAGTATGGATTTAGAGGAACAATTTAATAAATTTATTAAAGATAGAAATTCAAAAGAAATACTTCTTAAAGCTTATGGTTTGTCTGAAGCAGTTGCTGCAGCAACTAGATTTAGAAAAGATATTACTCAAATAGATGGAACTCTTAAAGATGGAACAATTATTGAAGCTTCTAATGTGGGTATACCTTTTATAAAAAATAATTTTAAAATTATTGATACTGAATCTGGTAAAGAATTAGGATACAATGAACTGGGTGAAATATGTATATCAGGTCCTTCAGTTATGAGAGGTTATTACAAAAACAAAAAGGAAACTGATTTAGTACTTAAATATGATAAAGATATAAAATGGCTTCATACTGGTGATATTGGTTTTATTGATGAATTAAGCGGTTGTGTATTTTTTACTGATAGAGCAAAAAGAATGATAATTACTAATGGTTATAATGTATATCCATCTCAAATCGAACTATTTGCAGATATGCTTCCGGAAATTAAAAAATCGGTAGCGATTGGTATTCCACATCCTAAAAGAGGTGAATTACCTGTACTATTTGTTACATTAAATGATGAATATTTAGAAAAAGATAAAGAACAAATTAAAGAACTTATATTAAATGTAACTTCTAGACATTTACCTACTTATGCGATTCCAAAAAATGTTGTTATTTTGCCAGCATTTCCGCTTACTCCGATGAATAAAGTTGATTCTGAATATTTAATTAAAGAATATAATTCTTTGAAAAACTAGTAAAAGTAAAATAAAAATGTTAAAATGTTAATAGTAGGGAGTTGTGAAAAGTGACATATAGTAGTTTGTATTTTCAGATATGTAGTGGTATATTTTTACTTGCTCTAACAGTTATTTATTTGGTTAAAAAAAAGTATAAAACATTTGAAAATCAATTATATAAAACTATATTATTTTTATGTATGTTTGGTATTATTACAGATTTAGTAAGTACATATTTATCTTTAATTGGAAGTACTAGTATTTTACTTCCAATAATGGCGCGAATGTATTTAATATTCTTATATACCTTCTTTTATACGTTTTTAATATATACTTATATTGTGGTATATAAAGAAAAGTTAATAAAAAATATAAATGAAAAATCAACAATTGTAGATAAAAATTTCTTTATAGGAAATTTAATAATTTATTTAATGGGAGTAATATGTTTTTTAGTATTGCCACTTAACTTTTTTAGCGAAAATGGTGTAGTGTATACATATGGAGACTCTGTTAATTTACTGGCTGGTATAGAAATTGTGTCTAGTTTAATGATGATATTTGTTATTTTAAGAAACAGAAAGAAAATAGATAAGAAAAAAATTATTCCTATTATATCGCTGTTAATTTTAGGTTTTTTAGGTACTTTAATTCAGTATTTTAATCCAGAATATTTAATTCTTACATTCGTTTCAATACTTGTAACGTTTATAATGTACTTCACAATAGAAAATCCAGATATAAGTTTAATTAATAAACTTAATGTGGCTGTAGATGAAGCTACTAAAGCTAATCAGGCTAAGTCAGACTTTTTATCTAGTATGAGTCATGAAATACGTACACCTCTTAATGCGATTGTTGGTTTATCACAGGATATACAAGATGATGAATCTTTACCAGAAAAATTTAAGGAAGATGCATCTGATCTAGTTAATGCATCAAATACTCTTTTAGAAATAGTTGGTAATATAATAGATATATCTAAGATAGAAAGTCAAAAATTAGAATCTATTGAGATGGATTATAGTATTCATGAACTTGTGGATAGTGTAATTAGAGTAAATGAACCCCGTATAGGAAATAAAAATATTAAAATTAGTGTGAACTATGCAACTGATTTACCATATGAACTATATGGTGATAAATATCACTTAAAGCAAGTTGTAAATAATTTGGTATCTAATGCGATTAAGTATACAGAAAAAGGCCATGTAAAAATAAGAGTTAAATGTATTAATAAAGTAAATAGATGTTTACTTATTATAAGTGTTGAGGATTCAGGAACAGGAATAAAAAAAGAAAATATTAGTAGATTATTTGATAAATTTGATAGACTTGATGTAGAAAAAAACACTACAACTGAAGGTACAGGCTTAGGTTTAGCAATAACTAAGAGTTTAGTTGACTTATTAGGTGGTAAAATTAATGTTCAATCTAGTTTTGGATATGGGTCATTATTTATTGTGCAGGTACCACAAAAAATAAAAAAATTGACTAAAGATATTAATGATAAAAATTTAAAAAATAAGGAAGATTGTTTATGTGATATAAGTGGTTTAAATGTACTTGTAGTTGATGATAATATGTTAAATATTAAAGTTGCAACTAGAGTTTTAAATGGCTTGAAGGCAAATGTAGACAATTGTTTATCTGGTAAGGAATGTATTGATAAAATAAAATCTAATAAAAAATATGATATTATACTTATGGATATAATGATGCCAGAATTAAGTGGTGAAAAGACTTTAGAAAAATTAAAAGTGATAGAAGGATTTAATATTCCAGTAATTGCTTTAACTGCGGACGCAATAGCGGGATCTAAAAATAAATATATATCTAAAGGTTTTAAAGAATATATAGCAAAACCCTTTAATAAAGATCAAATTAGGTGTACAATAGATGAAGTATTGAAGAAGGAAGGTAAGAAATGAAGAAAATATTATTAATATTAATTGCAGGAATATTTGTAACTGCTTGTTCAGAAAGTGAAGGAAAGGAATTTGAACCATATATGGAATCAATAGAAGACAAAATAAACGAAGTAACATTTAAAGAAACAGAAGAAAAAACAAATTATGTTAAAATAACAATGGAAAATGAAAAAGAAATAATAGTAGAATTGTATCCAGGAGTAGCGCCAGTAACTGTTGAAAATTTTCAAAAATTAGTATCAGAAAAATTTTATGATGGAATTATATTTCATAGAGTAATAGAAGGATTTATGATTCAAGGTGGAGACCCTACTGGAACTGGTATGAGTGGAAGTGAAGAAACTATCAAAGGTGAATTTAGTGTTAATGGTTTTGAAAATATTTTAAATCACGAACGTGGGGTATTATCAATGGCTAGAACTGATGATCCAAATTCAGCTTCATCACAATTTTTCATAATGCATGAAACCTCTACTCATTTAGATGGATCATATGCTGCATTTGGAAAAGTTTTAATAGGTATGGATGTCGTAGATGAAATAGCAGTTGTAAGTGTAGATGAATACGATAAACCTCTAGAAGATCAAGTTATAAAAACTATTACTTTTTTAGAAATTGAAGAATAAGATAATATTCGACAATAAATCAATTATAATTATATTAAAATATAGAAGGTGATTATATTATGAGAACTTTTTATATTTTTTTTATTAATAAAGAATTTAAAATATTGACTAAGGATAATCCATATAATTTATATAAAACTTTGGAAAATATATATTATATGGAAAAAAATGATTTGTTTTTAGGAATGAATCTTTTTGAACAGGTTGCTATACCATTTCAAAAAGAAGCAACTAATAAATTTTTGTTTGATAACTTTAAGGAAGACGATTTTTATACAATGAATAAAAATCATCACAAAGTTTATAATAAGTACCGTGATGAAACCCTTAATATTGAAACACATGCCACGTATTTACTTCTAAAAACTAATATGACTAAAAAAAATATATTTGAAAAAATATATTTAAATCCAAATTTATTTGTTTGTGACTTCATAAATAAAGATTATTTTTGGATTGATAAAGTTTTAAATTATATATAATTAATTGTAAATTAATAAGATTTATGATATATTTTAATAAGTACAGGAAGGAAGATATAAATGTTAGAACAAATACTATATATTGGAATAGGATTAATTGTAGGTTTGGTAATAGGCTTTTTCTTAGCTAGATTCTTAATGAAAAGAATGATAGATAAAAATCCTCCGATTAATGAAAAAATGATTGAAGCTATGATGAGTGGAATGGGAAGAAAACCAAGTCAAAAACAAGTAAAACAAGTAATGAGTCAAATGAATCGTTATAAATAATGTAAAGTAGTAGTATTAATATACTGCTTTTTTATTGATAATAAGAATAAGTTATGATAAACTGAATATATATAGAATAAAGAGGTGTGTTTATATGCAAGAATTTTTTAATAACCTATATAGTATCGAAAATTTTACACTTTACCTAATTATTGCAATTGGTGTTTTAGTTGTATTATTTATTTTAGTACTATTTTTAGGTAAGAAAGATCAAAAAATTGAAGAAACTAAACGTTTAGAAAAACTTTCTTTAACAGATAATGGTTTTAAAGAAGAAAAAACTGAAGTTAAAGCAGAAGCAAAGACTGTTGAAAAGAAAAAAGAGGATGTAGATATTTTACTTCCGCCTATTCCAAGTGCTAAAGATATTGAAGTTAAGCAAGAGGAAGTTGTTCCTGTAGCGAACATTGAGGAAGAAAAAGAAGAAGTTAAAATTGAAGAAAAACCAGTTGAAGAACAACCTGTAAAAGAGGAAGTTAAACCTATTTTAGATGTAATCAAACCTGATCCGATAGTTGTAGAAGAAAAAACTGAAGTTAAAATAGAAAAACCGGTTGAAGATAAAGAACCTGAAGTGGTAATAGATAAAGAAATTAAATTACCAGATCTTAACTTTGATGATGTAATAAGTGAACTTAATACTGATAAAGAAGAAGTAAAAAAAGAAGAAACTACTTTCAAAAAAAGTGAAGTATTTAGTTCTGTATACGCTCCGAAAAAAGAAGAAGTTATTGATTTGACAAATTTTTCTAAGGATAATGATGTACCAATAGATTTACCTAAGAAAAAAGAAAATGTAGAGGAAAATAAATCGTTTGATTTTCAAAATATCTCTGGAGAAACGTATAATATTGACAAATAAAGTTGCCTAAGGGCACTTTTTTTTGTTATAATAACCTTGGTGAAAATATAAATGAGTATAAAATATGATGAAACAAGTATAAAAGTTTTAGAAGGATTAGAGGCTGTAAGAAAAAGACCTGGTATGTATATTGGTTCGACTGATAAACGTGGTATGCATCACTTAATATGGGAAATAGTTGATAATTCTATAGATGAAGTAATAAATGGGTATGGAGATTATATCAAAGTTATTTTAAACAAAGATGGTAGTATAACTGTATCTGATAACGGACGTGGAGTACCTACTGGTAAGCATGAAACAGGTAAATCAACTCCAGAAGTTATATATACTGTACTTCATGCTGGAGGTAAATTTCAAGAAGCTGGTTATAAAGTTTCTGGAGGACTTCACGGTGTAGGGGCATCAGTAGTTAATGCACTATCTAAATGGATGGACGTAACAATAAATAGAGAAGGTAAAATATCTAATATAAAGTTTGAAAATGGTGGTAATTTAAAACAAAATTTAAAAACTATTGGAGAAACTAAAAAAACTGGTACTACTGTTACATTTATGCCTGATGATGCAATATTTAAAAGTTCACAGTTTTCATATACAACAGTATGTGAGAGAATGCAGGAGTCTGCATTCTTACTTAGTAATTTGACAGTTGAAGTGATTGATGAAGCAGATAATAAATCAGCTAAATTTCATTATGAAAATGGTATTAAAAGTTTTGTAGAGTTTATTAACGAAAATAAAACTGTTCTTCATAATGTAATAAATTTTAAAGGAAATAAACAGTCTATTGAAGTAGAAATAGCTATGCAGTATAGTGAGAGTTATAATGAAAATATAATGTCATTTGTAAATAATGTTAAAACAAGTGATGGTGGAAGTCATGAAGTTGGTTTTAAAACAGGTATAACTAAAGCTTTTAACGACTATGCTAGAGGAAATAATATTTTAAAAGAAAAAGATGCTAACTTAGATGGTAGTGATGTACGTGAAGGTTTAAGTGCAGTAATAAATTTAAGAATACCTGAAAATATTTTGGAATTTGAAGGTCAAACTAAAGGTAAACTTGGTACACCAGAAGCTAGAAGTGTTACTGAAAGTGTTACTTACGAGAATTTAAGATTTTTCTTAGAAGAAAATAAAGAAATAGCTTTAATGATAGTTGATAAAGCTTTAAAGAGTAAACTTGCTAGAGAAGCTGCTAGAAAAGCTCGTGAAGAAGCAAGAAATGGTAAAAATAAAAATAAAATAGAAAAGATTTTGTCAGCTAAACTTGCTCATGCACAAACTAAAAATTCAAAAATAAATGAATTGTTTTTAGTAGAAGGAGACTCTGCAGGTGGTTCAGCTAAAGGTGGTAGAGATAGAAAATATCAAGCTATTCTTCCTTTACGTGGTAAAGTAATTAACACTGAAAAAGCAAGCATGGAAGATATTCTAAAGAACGAAGAAATAAATACTATGATTCATACAATTGGGGCTGGAGTAGGTGCTAATTTTGAAGCAAGTGAATCAAATTATAATAAAGTAATTATAATGACAGATGCGGATGTAGATGGATCTCATATCCAAGTTCTTCTCCTAACATTTTTTTATAGGTACATGAGAGGTCTTATTGAAGAAGGTAAGTTATACATAGCTCTACCACCTCTTTATAAATTTACTGTGGGAAAAGATTTTGTTTACTTATATTCAGATGATGAACTTGAAGAAGCTAAGAGGGGTACTACTAAAAATTATACAATTCAAAGATATAAAGGTCTTGGAGAGATGAATCCTGATCAATTATGGGAAACTACAATGAATCCTGATACAAGAAGTTTAATACGTATTAATATTGATGATGCAGCTATGGCTGAAAAAAGAGTAAGCACTTTAATGGGTGATAAAGTTGAACCAAGAAAAGATTGGATAAATGAAAATGTTATTTTCACTTTAGAAGATGAGTATAGAAGTTAGGTGAAAGATGAAAAATGATATATTAAGTAAAATACATGATTATGCACTTGAAGATATAATGGGTGAAAGATTTGGCCAATATGCTAAGGAAATTATTCAAGATAGGGCTATACCAGATGTAAGGGATGGATTAAAACCTGTTCAAAGAAGAATTTTATACGCTATGTATAAGGCTGGTAATACACATGATAAGGCATATTTGAAGTGTGCAGCTACAGTTGGAGATGTTTTAGGTAAATTCCATCCACATGGTGATACAAGTGTATATGATGCAATGGTAAGGATGAGTCAGTGGTGGAAACAAAATCATATACTGGTTGATATTCATGGAAATAATGGTTCGATGGATGGCGATAGTGCTGCGGCTTATCGTTACACAGAAGCTAGACTTTCAAAAATATCCGCTGAGTTATTAAAAGATTTAGATAAAGCAACTGTAAGTTGGGCACCTAACTTTGATGATAGATTTTTAGAACCCACTGTACTTCCTGCAAAATATCCTAACCTATTAGTTAATGGTGCAAGTGGTATTTCAGCTGGTTATGCAACTAATATTCCACCACATAATTTAGGCGAAATAATTGATGCTGCAATTAAAAGAATTGATAGTCCAAATTGCCGCCTTGAAAGTATAATGGAGATTGTCAAAGGGCCGGATTTTCCAACTGGGGGAACCGCTCAAGGTATAGATGGTATTAAAGATGCTTTTACTACTGGTCGTGGTAGAATAATACTTAAAAGTAAAATAGAGTTTAAGAAAGAAAAAAATAAAGAACAAATCATTGTAACTGAAATTCCTTATGAAGTTAATAAAGCTAGTTTAGTAGCTAAAATAGATGGACTTAGAATTGATAAAAAAATTGAAGGAATAGCAGAAGTAAGAGATGAAACAGATCGTACTGGTCTTAGAATTGCTGTAGATTTAAAATCAGGGGCTAATAAAGAATTTATATTAAATTATTTACTTAAAAATACGGAACTTCAAATATCATATAACTATAATATGGTATCTATCGTTAATCGTACTCCTAAACTTTTAGGTGTACTTGATATACTTGATGCATATATAGCGCATCAAAAAGAAGTTATTACTAAAAGAACTGAATTTGATTTAGCTCACTTTAAAAAAAGATATCATATAGTTGAAGGTTTGATGAAAGCTTTATCAATACTTGATGAAGTTATAGCAACTATTAGAGGAAGTAAGAATAAAGCTGATTCCATAGTAAACTTAGTTAAAAAATATGAATTTACTGAAGAGCAAGCTAGAGCAATAGTGGAATTACAACTTTATAGATTGACTAATTTTGATGTTACAATTTTAGAAGATGAAAAAGAAAAATTAGAAAAAGCTATTAAAGGTTTAGAAGAAATACTTGCTAGTGAAGAGAAATTAAAATTAGTAATGAAAATGGAACTTAAAAATATAAAAAAAGAATATGCTACTCCAAGAAAAACTATAATTGAAGCTGAGATAGAAGAAATTAAAGTGGATGCTAAAGAAATGATTCCAGTAGAAAATGTAGTGGTAGTGGTAACTAATGAAGGTTATGTAAAAAGAGTTAGTTATAAATCATATTCATCAAGTGATGAGGATACTACCGTTAAACCTGGAGACTATGTAACTGGTCAGTACTTAGTTACAACACAAGATACACTTTTATTATTTACTAATTTGGGTCAGTATTTATATATTCCTGTACATATACTTCCAGATGTTAAATGGAAAGATTTAGGAAAACATGTATCTAATACTATTATGATTAGTCCAGAAGAGAAAATAGTTGCAAGTATGATTTTAAAAGATAAAAATAAAAATTTATGTTTATTTACTAAAAATGGTATGACTAAACGTGTTGCTCTTAAAGACTTTGAAGTAACTAGATACTCTAAGGCTATGGTTTCATTTAAATTAAAAAATGATGATGAATTAGTAAGTGTTACGACTGAAAAAGAAAATGTTTTATTTATTACAAATAGTGGATATTATTTAAAATATAAAGCAGAAGAAATACCTGTTGTAGGAGTGAAAGCAAGTGGTGTTAAAGGAATTTCTTTAAAAGATGATTTTGTAGTAAATGCTTTAAGTATTGATGAAGATAAGGA
This sequence comes from uncultured Muribaculaceae bacterium, assembly GCA_964368535.1. Taxonomy (GTDB): domain Bacteria; phylum Bacillota_I; class Bacilli_A; order RF39; family UBA660; genus CAKOSP01. The sequence goes on along the minus strand of CAYJBC010000004.1, from coordinate 18,841 downwards.
ATATTTAAATGTATTTACAAATTATAAAACTGGTAAGCGTATTAAACTTTCTGAACTAGAAAGTATTTCAAGAGCTAAAAAAGGTAATATGTTATTTAAAAAAGTTAAAGCTAAAGATTATAAAATTATATCAGCATATTTAAGTAGTGCTAAAGATATAAATATTTTGGTTGACGATACTGACATAAAAGAGATTAAAAATAGTGATATTTCAATTATGGATTTAGCTAGTACAGGATCAGTAGTTACAAAAGGAAAACTTGATAATGCTTCTTTAAAAAAAGATTTAATTAATTTAAAAGATAAAATAGTAAAAAAAGAAGAACCTGTTACAGTTGATAATGAAGATAAACAAATGTCTTTAGATGATTTTACTGAAAATTTTAAAATATAGAAAAAATCACTCACTTAAAGCATAAACTTTAGTGGGTGATTTATTTTGGATAAAAAAGAAGAATTTAGAACATTTGTTAAAGACAAGCCTGAATTATCTGATTATATAAAATCAGGTGAAATGTCTTGGCAAAAATTTTATGAGTTATATGATTTATATGGCGGTGATAGAAGTGTATGGGATAAGTATCCTGGTATAAAAAAACAAACTAATTTGGGTAGTAGTATGGGTAAAATAGGAGATATACTTCAAAATGTTAATATAGATTCAATCCAAGAGCATATTGGTACAGCTCAAAAGGCACTCGGTTTTGTTCAGGAACTAACTAATAAAGGTGTAAGTAGTGTAGCTAAAGCAAAGGGGCCATCAACTCCTAGACCAATAAATAAATTTTTTGGAGATTAAATTGGAAGTTGATTTACAAGTTAAGTTTAGAGAAAACGAGAAATATTTTCAATATTTAAAAGATAATTCATATTATTTTAAAGAACTTAACAGAGGTAATATTACTTATGATACATTTGTAAAAGATATGAAAGTAAAATATAAAGAAAGAACTAGTGATAAGATTAGTTCATTTATAGACAATATAGATATTGTAAGTAGTATTATTGATACACTTAAGTAAAATATATGATATACTATATTTAGGAGTGATAAAATGAAAAAACAACTTATATCTATTGGAATTACTATATTATTTGGGGCTATATATTATTATTTGGCATTACCGCCATTAAATCCTACATCATTTGCTTTTTGGAGTTTTTTAGTAACTCTTATTATAGTGTATATTTTAAGTTCTTCGTTATCTAGTATAAGTGATTATGTTATAAGCGCGAGTAAAAATTATAAAACAATTGAGCAAGTAAATAACATTAAAACAAATAGTTTGGCAACAAAAATTGCTTTAAGTTTAATAGCTTTTATTTTTCTTGGAATAGTAATTGTTAATCTAATCAATGCACCACTTTTTAATGCTGAAAAATATGCAAATAGAATTATTATTGATGAAACAAAGGAATTTAGTGAAGATGTTGCAGCAGTAGACTTTAATACTTTACCACTTTTAGATAAAGAATCTACACAAAAGTTAGGTGACCGTAAAATGGGAGAAATTCCAGAAATGGTATCTCAGTTTTATGTGAGTACTTTATATACTCAAATAAATTATAATGAAGATATAATAAGAGTAACGCCGCTTGAATATGATGGAATTATAAAATATTTTAACAATCGTAAAGAAGGAATTACTGGATATATAACTGTAAATTCTGTTGATGGTGAAGCAACTCTTGTTACACTTGATGAAGGTATGAAATATATGTCTTCAGCATTTTTTGGAGAGGATTTGGACCGTAAATTAAGATTTAGTTATCCGACAGAGATATTTGATACTAAAACTTTTGAAATAGATGAAGAAGGTAACCCTTACTGGATAATTCCAACAATTAAATATGTTGGGGTTTCTATGAGAAAAGAAATAGATGGAATAATTATACTAAATGCAGTCACTGGAGAAAGTGAAAAATATGATTTAGATGATATACCAAATTGGGTGGATCATGTATATCCATCTGAACTTATTTTAGAACAAGTTAATAACTGGGGAAGTTATGTAAATGGTTTTTGGAACTCAATATTTACTCAAAAAAATGTTGTTAATGCAACAGAAGGTTATAATTATTTAACAATAGACGATGATGTGTATTTATATACTGGAATAACATCTGTAGCAGCTGATGAATCTAATTTAGGCTTTATATTAGTTAATTTAAGAACTAAAGAAACCAACTTTTATTCAGTCGCAGGAGCTGAAGAATTTAGTGCGATGAATTCTGCGCAAGGTCTTGTTCAAGAAAAAAATTATGTATCATCATTTCCATTGTTAATAAATTTAAATAATAGACCTACATATTTAATGAGTTTAAAGGATGCCGCAGGTCTTGTGAAAATGTATGCATTTGTAGATGTTGAAGATTATCAAATAGTGTCTACTACAGAATCTTCAATGGGTATAGAAACTGCTGCCTCAGAATATTTAGCGAAGATTAATAATGATGGAAGTATTAGTGGTAATTTAGAAGAAAAAGAAATAACTATAAGTAGTATAACTACTGCGATTATCTCGGGTGATACATATTATTATTTAACTGATACAGAAGGAAATAAATATCAAGCTTCGATTAAAGTAGATGAATATAAGTTACCATTTGTATATAATGGAATGAAAATAAATATAAAATATCATAATGGTGATATCAATATAATAAAAAATATCGATTATTTACAATAAAACAAGATTCGTCTTGTTTTTTATTGCCCTTGAATAACATATAGTATATAATTATACTAGGTGAAAATATGATAAATTTCAAATTCAATAAAACGAAAAAGAATATAACGCTTTTAATAGTACTTTGCGTCAGTATATTAATGATTGCAGTTTCTTTTGCATACTTTTTATCACAAGCTGCAACTCCAGCTATAACTGATGTTTTTATAGGTTCAGAAGATGGGGAACGTTTAATGTTTACCCCAGGTGATCCAATAAATTTAGTCGTTACTACTGATAACTTAGCTAAAGAAGATGGTTCGCTTACTGTAAGTACTACTGCAAGTGCATCATTTTATGCAAGTGAGTCTTTAGGAAGCGCAACTACTACATATAATGCTTATTATACAGTAATGAGTAATACTTTTGATTATACACAAAACAGTACTATTCCTGAAATTATTTTAATAGTTACTGATCCAAGTGGTAACGAAGTAACTTCGATTGATGGTCTTGTAAGAAAAACTGTAGTTGATGCAGATAATGTTTCAATAACTGGTTTTGATATTACAAGTTTTGAAGGAAGAGTTATTTTGGCTGAAGATAAAGAAATATCAAATAATAATTTTGAAATAGCTACTGTTGATGAATGGACTATTGAAGTAAGATTTGTTAATTTAACTACAAACCAAATTGATAATATGGGTAAAAGTTTAGAATCTGAATTAATATTACAAAAAGAAAAAGTGATAGGTTTAACAGATTATTTAGTTAGTAATCATGTAGCATCTAATGGGTTTATTCAGCATACATCTTCATTAACTAATAGTGCAGGAGATGATAACTACAGGTATTCTGGTGGGGATGATGTTGTAACTAATAACTATTTATGTTTTGGAAGTAATGAAGCAGTTTGCCCTATAGAAAATATGTATAGAATTATCGGGATATTTGATGGTAATATTAAGATAATAAAAGAATTGCCTATTGATAAAAATAAGGATGGAACATACGATATTATTCATAATGGAGTAGATACTTTTGCTTTTCATGGAACATCTAATAGTGATGCGAGTAATAAATGGGAAGGAAATAGTACTTCGGTAAATACTGATGATGCAGATATAAATAAATATTTAAACACTACATATTATGCAGAATTTGATTCCAGTTATCAAAATATGATTGAAGAAAAGCAATTATATATAGGAAATTATACTATGGGGTACAATGTTAAAGAAATGTATACAAATTCAGTAAGTGTGTTGTCTATAAATAAATATAAACTTGGTTTGATGAATTCAAGTGATTATATGTACGCGGCTAATTCAAATTATTGGGGACTTGAAAATTATGAAGGTTCTGAACCACACACAGATTCATATCATAAAAACACTGAGATGCAAAATGATAACTGGTTATATATCAAGAATAATGGTTTGTATTTAGAGTGGTTATTAAATCCAGTTATAAATAATACAGTCAGTATATCTCAAATGTATTATGATAGTAATGTAACAAATAGTCCGTCATATAGTATGTATGCTATAAGGCCTACAATGTATTTGAAAAGCGATGTTAATCTTATAGATGGTGATGGAAGCAGGGCTAATCCATTTAGAATTGGTTTATAAATTGTAAAATGACAAAATTATATATTGACTATGAAAAAATCATGATGTATTATTATATTATAGGAGTGTGTAAAAATGAATGTATTAAAGAATAATAAAGGGTTTACGTTATTTGAACTTATTGCAGTAATAGTAGTGCTTTCAATAGTGATGTCTATCGGAGTATTTGTGGCACTACCACTTATAGATTCATCAAAAGAAGGTGGGTTTGCAGCTACAGCTAATTCAGTAGTTGAAGCTGTTAGAAATAAAGCTTTATCTGATGGTGTAACGAGTAGTTCAAAAAATTGTTATACATTAGGTGAAATGATTGATGAAGGTTTTTTAGATAAAATAAGTTTACCTAAACCAATAACTGCAACTGACAATGGTTATAATGGAGTAGTATTAATAGATGAATCTACTGATTCATATACTATTCATTTAATAGACTATGCTAATAATTTTAGAATAGTTAAAGATGTAACAGCTAATGGTCAAGTTAAGGGTGAAGATATTACTGAATATCATGATGATGCGCCACTTACTACGTGTCCTTAAAACTTACTTTTGTAAGTTTTTTATTTGCTATAAATTATATTAAATGATAAAATATCTATAGGTGATAATGAATGTTAAAAATAGGGTCTCATGTTAGTTTTTCAAAAAATGGTTTATATGGAAGTGTAATCGAAGCTATAAGTTATAATGCTAACTCATTTATGTTTTATACTGGTGCTCCACAAAATACTGTGCGAAAAGAAATTAATATGATCGAAGTAAATAAAGCAAAAGATTTAATGAATCAAGAAAATATAAATATTAAGGATGTTATATGTCATGCACCTTATATTATAAATTTAGCAACAGCGAAAAAAGAACAATGGGATTTTTCAGTTGAATTTTTAAATAAGGAAATTGAAAGATGTAAATTAATGGGTGTTAAAAATATAGTGGTTCATCCAGGAAATGCAGTAGGTATTTTAAGAAGTGAAGGATTACAAAATATAGTTAATGCATTAAAAATATTAGTTAATGAAGATGTAACAATATTACTTGAAACCATGGCTGGTAAAGGAACTGAATTGTGTTCGAATATTGATGAACTTAAATATGTTCTTGAATCAGTTAATCATAATAATTTAGGCGTTTGTTTAGATACATGTCATTTAAATGATTCTGGCATTGATATATCTAATTTTGATTTATATTTAGATGAATTTGATAAAAATATAGGTATAAATAAAATTGGCTGTATACATGTAAATGATTCTAAAAATAATTTAGGAGAAAAAAAAGATAGACATGAGAATTTTGGATTTGGTACAATAGGCTTTGATTCTTTAATTAAAGTAATATATAACGAAAAATTAAAAGATGTTCCTAAAATTTTAGAAACACCTTATGTCGGAGATTATCCTCCTTATAAACATGAAATAGAAATGATTAAATCAAAAGTATTTAATTCTAATTTAAAAGCAGAAATAATATCTTATTTTAATAAATGAGAATATTTATTCAATGCGTTATTATATAGTTTTTTAATCTTTATAAAATTTTCTGTTGAATACATAATTTTGTATTTGTCTATTTTAAAAATACTTGGATTACCTAATATGGTATTCCAATTTTTTTTGACAAAATTATATGTAAATTTTAATTCTTCGTCAGTTAATTCTAAATCATTTTGCTTTGCTAAATTATTTAATTTTTCTATGTCTAAACTATTCATATATTTTTCAAGTAACATATACACTTTAATCACCTAATATATTGTATGATTAATAGTAAAAAAACAATACTAATAATATGAAAAAAGTTGGAACAATAATTTTAATAATAATCTTTATATTAATTTTTTCAAGATTACTTTATTTGAATTTTTATAAAGGTGAATATTATACTCAGCAGTTATATGATAAAACAAATCTTTATGTATATTCATCTAGTGCGAAAAGAGGAAGAATATTAGATGCATCAGGCAATGTATTGGTCGATAATAAAGAAATTAATGCTGTATTTTATAATAAACTTAGTTCTACTTCTGTAAAAGATGAGATTGATATATCATATGACCTGGCAAGTGTATTAGATGTTGAAATAGCATCTGAAGAGATTTTAAAAGTGTTTTATTTAATTATTAATGATAATGGGAATGATTTAATTACTTCTGAAGAACAAACTCTTTATGAAGAAAGAAAAATTACTAGTGAAGATATATATAATTTAAAAATAGAAAGAGCTGATATATCATCTTTTTCTGAAATTGATAAAGAAGCTGCGAGTATATATAGTTTAATGAATAGTAATTTTGAATATGATAAAAAACTGATCAAAGAGGATGTAACTGCTGAAGAATTGTCTTTGATTGCAGAAAAAAATATTATAGGAATAAGTGCAGAGATAACTTATGATAGAGTGTATCCTTATGGAGAAACTTTAAGAAGTATACTTGGTAATATAGGATCAATACATGTCGAAGATAAAGATTATTATCTAGATAATGGTTATGCATTAACAGATATAGTAGGTATTAGTTATTTAGAAAAAGAGTATGAAAAATATTTAAAAGGAGAAAAAGCTATTTATAAAGTAAATAGTAACGGAACACTTAAACTTGTTAAGGAAGAAGAAGCTGGTAGCGACATATACTTGTCAATAGATGTAGAGTTACAACTTAAATTAGATGAAATAATAAAAAGAGAATTGTCTTTAGCAAAACAAAATCCTAATACTGAATATTTTAGTGATACCTTTGCGGTAATAGGAGAGCCTTTAACTGGATCTATTCTTGCGATATCTGGATATAGAATTATGAATGATACATATAAAGAAATAACTAGTGATATTTTAACTTCATCTTATACAGTAGGTTCTGTAGTTAAGGGTGCGACTATGGCTGTTGGTTATAATAACGGAATAATTGATGAAAATACTTATATATATGATTCATGTGTAAAACTTGAATTTAGACCAGAAAAATGTTCTTGGAAACCACTAGGTTATATCAATGATATAGAAGCTTTAAGAATGTCATCTAATTATTTTCAGTATTTAATAGCTATAGCTATATCTAATAAAACTTACTCATATAATATGGAACTTACTGTAACTGAAAAAGAATTTGATATGTATAGAAATACCTTAAATGAATATGGCTTAGGTGTTATTAGTGGAATTGATTTGCCTGGGGAAACTTATGGAACTATCGGATCTACAGTAGCACCAGATTTACTTCTTAATTTATCAATAGGGCAGTATGATACCTATACACCATTACAATTACTTCAATACATAAATACTGTTGCTGGTAATAAAGAAAGGCTTGCTCTTAGTTTAATTGATAAAATAGTAAATGATGAAGAACTTTTATATCAAAAAGAAAAAGAGATTCTAAATTCTCTTAGTATAAGTGATGTATTTGATGGAAGGGTTAAGGAGGGGTTTAAAGTAGCAGCTTTAAGTGGTACTGGCTATGGATATATACCATCAAAATATAGTCCTGCAGGTAAGACTGGTACTAGTGAATCTTTTTTAGATAGTGATGGGGATGGACAGATAGATGCGAGTACTATGTCACTTTCTTTTGCTGGATATGCACCTTATGAGAATCCTGAGTATAGCATTGCTATAATTGCTCCACATGTGGGAGTTCAAAGCGATGATGATGATTATATATATAGAATTACTAGATATGTTACAAATGACATATTTACTTATATATATGATTAATTAGTGATTATAAATTATTTATATAATCTATTAGAGGATTGAATAATTTGTTATCAAAATCATATTTTTCTGGTTTATTTTTCATTAGTTTTAATATATATTCATCTACATTATTTGCTTCAATATATTTAATATAATTTAAATTAGAAAGCCATTTGTGAGTATACTTTATTTTATCAGTTGAATTATTAAAAGCTATACATGGAGTACCCGTTATAACAGCAAAAATCATTCCGTGCAATCTATCCGTAATAACCAGTGATGATTTTTGAATTTTATTTATTAATCTTTGAAATTCTTTTGCTCTATTTTTGATAAATGTTATTTTAAACTTTACAGTACTTGTTTGTTTATATTTAATATTTTTCCCTTTTAAAAATGATTTGATGTTAACTATTGTTGATGAATTTAAAATTTTTTCTTTATCTTTTCTAAAAATAAGTAAGACTTCTTTCTTTTCATAATTATATTTAGAGTAATTTAAATATAGAGCAATATCAGGTATATATAATGTTTTTTTAGTAATGTTTTTATTACAAAATTCATACGACTTTTTATCTCTTAAACAAATCAATAAAGAAGTATGTTTTTTTATTATGCTTATAATTTCATTTAATTCTTTTTGATGATTTTGAGTATTGTTAAAATATAATGACTGAGGGAATATTATAGTTTTTATATTTGGAAAATTAGTTAAAACTTTTTTCATGCCACTAAATTCTGACAACCAATTTGGAGACATATTACCACCACCAGATATAACAATAATATCATTTGTAGTAATTATCTTTTTTAAATACTTGTAAATAAATTTTTGCTCTAAACATGGAATTTCAACTATTTTATATTTGAAATTATCTTGTATGATTTTCTTTGTAGCGATACAAATTGCTTGGTCGCCTAAATTACAATTAGATGGCGTGTTAAAAAGATATATTGTTCTTTCATTAGAATGATTATAATATATTTTTATAATTCTAATACAAGAAAAAAGAAAAAATATTATGTTTTTTAATAATCTTTTCATGTCATCACCTAATAAAATTATATCATAATATAATATTAGTTGCTCATACTACTTTTTAAATATTTTGTAATATGTTACAATTAATGAAATAGGAGAATGTTGTATGGCTAAATATGAAAATATTGTCTTTCGTTTTTTACAAGTAATTATAGCCTTTATAATTATAGGCACTCTTTTATACTCTAA
>CAYJBC010000004.1:5953-9514 GCA_964368535.1 uncultured Muribaculaceae bacterium | reverse complement strand
TGCTGTTTTACAAATATTTAATGCACCATTTATATACAACACTAATTATTATATTACAGGCATTTTTACCCATTGTAATTTTTTTGCGGCATTTAGTGTTTTGGCTACGGGAATGTCTGTTGGGTTATTTTTAAAGAAAAAGAATATTTGGAATTTTTTACTTATTGTCATTAATATATTTGGAATATTTTTAAGTAACTCCACTACTGGTTTTGTTGGTTTGTTAGTTATAATGCTATTATTATTGATTAGAAAAAAGTTCCGAGAAAGTATTATTATTATAATTTTGTCAATTTGCATATTTTTATTTGTCGGTCTTTTTATAGAAAGAGACTTGTTTGCTGAATTCTACAAAATTTTTTCAGAAATTTTTTTGATCAGTAATGATTTAGATAATTTAGCTGAAGCTGGTACTTATCGTGGTCATATATATACGGAAACTATTAAAAATATACCAAATAATTTATTAAATGGACTAGGGTTAGATAATTTTACTTATATTGATGATGGGAGACCTATATTTATCCCTAATCCGACAAGATATGTTACTAAAGCGCATAGTGAGTTATTACAAATATTAATATCTCAAGGGATATTTGCATTCGTAGGATATATAATATTGTATTTGTCTATAATAATTAATTATTTCAAAAATAATAAAAATGTGGATCTGGACATTATATTTATTGGAATTTTGGCTTATCTAGTTCAAGCTCAATTTAATATTTCCATAATCTTTATTTCTCCGGTTATCTTTTTGTTCTTAGGTATATTATCAGTAAGTAGAAAAGAATAATATAGTATTTTCTTCATTTGTTTGTTAAAATATTTAATAAGGAGTAATTATGATATATTATATTTCGACTAAAAAAAATATTGTTGATAATAATGCAATAAGAAAATATTTTGGCAATAAACATGAGTTATTATATATTAAAAATATTGATGATGTTAATTTATTTAATAGAAAAGATATACTTTTTATAAATAAAGATTTAGAAAAAGATGATTTTATTAATTTGTTGAATATAAAATGTAAAACTTATGTAAAAACAAATTATATTACTTCTTTTTTTAAGTCTACTAGCAATATTATTGTAAATAATGTTAATTATACAAAAATAAAAACATATTATAGTATTAATGTAAATAACAAATTAAAAAGAGTAGTTGATATTATAGGGGCAATTCTATTATTATTATTATTAAGTCCTCTATTTCTTGTAATTTCTATTTTAGTTAGGTGTACTTCTAAAGGAAAAATAATATATATTCAAGAAAGAGTAGGGATGAATAACAAAATATTTAAAATATATAAATTCAGAAGTATGTATGAAAATAGTGAAGGCAAAATTCCATCTTTGGTAAAAATAAATGATAAAAGAATTACTAAATTAGGGAAATTTTTAAGAAGATTTAAATTAGATGAGATGCCTCAATTTATAAATGTTTTGAAAGGTGACATGTCATTAATTGGTCCAAGACCTGAAAGAAAATATTTTGTAGATGTATTTGAATCGTGTGTTAAACACTACAACATCAGATTTTTAGTTAAACCAGGAATTGTTAGTTTGTCCCATATATATGGAGATTACTATACTTCAGCTGAAATAAGAATACTTTATGATTTGCAATATATTTTCAATTATAATGTAATCAACGAAATAGTGCTTTTATTTAAGACGATCAAAGTTGTTATTAAAAATTAATTTAGTTGAAAAAAATTGACTTCAGATGCGTTTTTTGATAATATTTATGTATGATATAGGAGTGTGTTCAGATGAGTAGATTTAGAAGTTTTAAAAATATTTCAAAAAATTCAAAATATACAGTAATATTGTTAGGAAGTTTTGTGTTATTTATAATAGGGGTAATGCTTTATATTCATCATACAAATAACGAATCTTATGCTGCACCAATAGATGTTCCAGTATATTGTGATGTCGCACCAGAAGCAAGAGTTTATTTAACAAATGATGACTTTACATACCAATCGTGGTCAAATGATTACTATTATATAAATAATACTGGTGAGGAGACTAAAATTCTATATATAGATGATAGTTTAAGTTTCGACGATGGTGCTGAAATACATTTTGCACAAGCAGATGATTATGGATATGGTTCATTTGAAATAGCACTTTGTCTTGATGGTAATTCAGATGCTTTTTATAATGAACATTACCCAGTTACCATAAATAATTCTGGGGGTATAGTTATTGAAGGAACTGGACAAGAAGTTATTAATCCCGATATAGTTTCTCGAGGAGGTTATGATTACTATGCCTATATGTTTCTTTTAAGTAATATTACATATCAAGGAAGTGAAATAAATGTTAATTATAGTGAAAATGTTATTATAAATAATTCTAATTTAGTGACTAGTGACGGTAGATTAGATGTTTATGATGTTTATGATTTTATAATGGTAAATTCTTATTTTCAAAATTTTTATACAATTGTTGGTGTTGAAGATGTGAGAATAGAGAATGTGCAAATACAAAACACTGAGTATTTTATGAATCAAAATGATTTATATAAAGTTTATATTAGTCCAAATAGTTTTGAAGTTAAAAATCTGAATATTAATGATAAAATAATCATGGAATTCACTAATAATGATAGGTATGTAACTCCATCAATAAGCGATTCTAATTTCGAATCTGAATTAAAATTGGTATCAACTCGTTCAAGTTCTGAAAAACAAGTTAATATTGATAATAGTTCCTTTATTAATGATAATCAGGGTACCGTTTTAGGAACCTCTGATGTATATTTACACTTAAACGAGGTTGATATAATTAATTCAGGTTGGTGTTCTAGAAGTCAAGGTGTTCCTAACATGGAATCATTATCATCAAGTTCATTTGATTGGTCCCATTACGAATATTCTAACAGTGCGGTATTACTTAATGGCGGAGCAAAAATAAGCAATAGTAATTTTTATAATAATTGTTCTACTAGTAGTGGTGGTGCAATATATATAGATGATATTTATGAAAACAATTATTCTGTAGAAAATAGTGAGTTTGTAGGTAATCAGTCTAATGCTGGAGGAGCAATAAGTTATATTACTTCGTCTTCATCTGCCGAACAAGGGCTATTAACTATTGTTAATTCCGACTTTAATAATAATAAAGCTGTTGGATTTGCTGGTGGAGGAGCAATACTAATGACTGAACCTTATAACATGAATGTTACAGATACAACATTTAATTGTAATGAGACAAATTATTTTGGCGGAGCTGTTTCTTTATATAATAGTATCATAACAACTAATACTTCAACATTTACAAATAATTTAGTTTCAGGAATAAATCCACTAAATATAGGTGCTGGAGGAGCAATATATGCAGTTGATAGTACTAATTATGAAATTTTAGATAGATCTGGTTTGGGTCCTTTGTATGACATACAAATAGAATCTCATTCCTCAACATTTGATAATAATATTGCTGGTTCTTTGAATGCTGGAACGCAAGGTGCAGGAGGAGCAATATTTGGTAATTTTGGAATTAGTGGGTCTATTAGTATAGATAATAATTATGCTTATATTCCAAG
>CAYJBC010000004.1:0-5853 GCA_964368535.1 uncultured Muribaculaceae bacterium | reverse complement strand
AAAATGATAGGTATATAACTGAACCTTCTTTGAAGCCAACAAGAGATGGATATGTATTTAATGGTTGGTCTTTAGATATGTTTGGTAATACTATGTATAATTATTCGAATCCAGTAACTAAATCATTTAAATTATATGCAGTATGGGAAGATGAAGATTCATTTTATAAAATGACATATGATGCTAATGGTGGAACTAATGCACCAGCACCGGAATATATTGAAAAAGGAACTTTATTTAACTATCCAAATTCTGAGCCAACAAGAGATGGATATGAATTTACAGGTTGGTATACCGATGCTTCGGCAAATAGTGAATTTAATTTTACTGCAGAAGTTACTTCTAATATGACAGTTTATGCAGGCTGGGAAAAGGAAGATGTTTATTATAAAGTTTCCTTTAATGCAAATGGAGGAACGAACCCTCCGTCAAGTCAAAGTGTACTAGAAGGTGAATTGGCATTAGAACCTGATAAAGAACCTACTCGAAGCGGATATGAATTTACAGGTTGGTATACTGATCAGAATGGAAAATATAGATATAATTTTGGAGCTAAAGTGAATGAAGGTATAACTTTATATGCAGGCTGGGAAGAAGAAACTGTTATTTTGCCACCTGTTGTAGAGGATACATACTATAAAATAACATTTAATACAAATGGTGGAACAAATCCTCCATCAAGTCAAAGTGTTAAAGAAAATGAATATGCAACTGAACCTAGTAAAGAACCAATGAGAGAAGGATATGAATTTACAGGTTGGTATACAGACACTAATGGTAATAATGAGTACAATTTTAGTTCTAAAGTGACTGGTAATATTACTTTATATGCAGGTTGGAATAAAGAAAGTGTAGTTGTCCCTCCAGTAACTGGGGATTCATACAAAGTAGTATTTGATGCTAATGAAGGTGAAAATGCTCCAGAGGAACAAACAGTTGAATCTGGTGAAAGAGCTGTACTTCCAACTGAAGAACCAACAAGAGAAGGATATGAATTTACAGGTTGGTATTTAGATGAAGATATGGAAGAAGAATATAATTTCTTTGATGAAGTTGAAAAAGATTTAACTCTTTATGCAGGCTGGAAAGAGGAAACTATAAAAATAACTATAGTAGTTGATGAAGAAGAAGATATCACTGAAGAAAAAGATATTGAAGACTTGGAAGACTATGTTCCTGAAAAAGAAGGTTTTGAATTTGTTGGATGGTATATAGATCCTGAGCTGACTATTAAATTTGATTTTGAACAAGATGAAGTAAATGAATCAATGACTCTTTATGCAAAATGGCTTGCAATTAATGTAGATACTGATTCAAGTGATGCATCAAGCGGTAATGCAAAAGGTGAATCAAGTTGGGCAATTATAAATGTTGCGCTTATAGTATTTAGTTTAATAGTTTCAATAATTATGGCAAATTACTTTAAAAATAATGTAAATGGAGCTAATAAGTTAATTTGGGTATTATTTATACCAGTAGTAGTAATGATAGGATTATTTGCAATACTTCAAGATATAATGGGAGAAATGTTAATATATGATATTTATTCAATAATATTTGCAATTATATTCGTAGTACAAATAGTAATTTGTGTGATAATTGATAAAAAAACAAATAAAAATTAGAGTTTTTCTCTAATTTTTTTAATTATAAGGAAATATGTTTGAAATAATGTTGTTTTTTTGGTATAATGTATTAGATTTATTAAAGGAGGCAGAAAAATGGCTAAGAATGAAAATCGTAATGATATATCTATGAGATGTACTGTATGTGGTTTCGAATTAAGACCTACAAGTAAAAACAAAAAAAATACTACTGAACGTTTGGAAAAGAAAAAATATTGTCCTAAATGTCAAAAAAGTGTTGTTGCTAAAGAAAAAAAATAAGGAGTTAAACTATGAATATTAATATCAATGATATAAAAAATGGTATGACTGTTATAATAGATAATAATTTGTTTTTAATTCAAGAATTCCAACACGTTAAACCTGGAAAAGGACCTGCTTTTGTAAGAATTAAACTTAGAAATCTAAGAACAGGAGCTACTATTGAAAATACTTATAATACTAACATAAAAGTACAAAAAGCTCATATTGAAAAAATTGATGCTCAATATTTATATGTGAGTGGAGATAATTTAGTTTTTATGAATAATGAAACTTATGAGCAAACAGAAATTTCTAAAGAAATTTTAAAAGATAAATTACCTTATATTAAAGAAGGATTAAATATTAATATAGAATATTATGAATCTGAAATTATTGGAGTTAATTTACCGGAAAAAGTTGAATATACAATTATTGAAGCAGAACCTGCGGTTAAAGGTAATACTGCATCAGGTAATGTAACTAAAGACGCTAAAATAGAAACTGGTTATACAGTGAAAGTTCCTTTATTTATTAATGAAGGTGAAACAATAATAATTTCTACTAAAGATGGTAGTTATTCTGGAAGAGCATAGTAATATGCTTTTTTTATTGGCAAAAATTAAAATGTATCAAATATGTTGCTTTTTTGTAACTAATATGCTATAATTATACTAGTTCATTAATCAGGGGGTATGATTTATGTATATGTTAGTTAAAAGAATATTTGATATTATTGTATCTATTATGATACTAATTATATTGTTGCCATTATTTATAGTAGTGGGTATAGCAATAAAAGTGGATAGTAAAGGTCCAATAGTATTTAAACAGTTACGTAGTGGTAAGGGCGGAGCAGACTTTAAAATGTATAAATTTAGAAGTATGTCTGCTAATAACGATGTTCATAATACAAAAAAAGAAAATGAATATACTAGGGTTGGTAAGTTTATAAGAAGTTTAAGTATAGATGAACTTCCTCAAGTAATTAATATTTTAAAGGGTGATATGAGTATTATTGGTCCAAGACCATGGATTGTGAAATATAAAGAATTTTTTACTGAAGAACAAATGAGAAGATTAGAAGTTAAACCTGGTATTACTGGTTTAGCACAAGCTAACGGAAGAAATTGTTTAGGTATACATGATAAGATAAAATATGATATAATGTATGTAGATAACATTTCTTTAAAAATGGATGTGAAAGTAATTATAGATACTATCAAAACTATTTTGAATAAAGAAAGTGTAGATATATCAAAACTAGGAATCAAAAAAGAATTAACTGATCTTAAGAAAAATTATAAAGCTAGTTTAAGTATCTAATAATTGGTGGTGAATGGTGTGATTAAATATAGTGTTTTGCAAACAGTATATAAAAATGATAATCCAAAGTGGCTTGAAGAAAGTATTGAAAGTATGCTTAACCAGACGGTTAAGCCTTTTGAATATTTAATACTAGTTGACGGTCCAGTTCCAGATGAAACAAAAAGTATATTAGATAACTATGCATGCAAATATGTTAATTTAATTAAAGTTATATACTATGAAGTTAATAGAGGTCTTGGACCCGTATTAAATGATGGTGTTAATATGGCGAATTGCGAATATATTGCAAGAATGGATAGTGATGATATTGCAAATAGTAATAGATGTGAAGAAGAACTTAAAATGTTTGAAACTGATCCATCACTTGATATAGTTGGAAGTAATATTAATGAATTTATTGAAAAAATTGATAACGTTATTTCTAAAAGATTATTACCTGAAAAACATGGAAATATTTTAAAATTTTCAAAAGAAAGAAATCCATTTAATCATCCATCAGTTATGTTTAAAAAAAATTCTGTTTTAAAAGCCGGAAATTATCGAACATATCATTTGTGTGAAGATTATGATTTGTGGGTTAGAATGATTATGACCGGGTCAAAAACATATAATATACAAAATATTTTACTTAATATGCGTACTAGTTTAGATTTTTATAAAAGACGTAGTGGTTTCAAATATTTAAAAGCTATTCTTAAACTAAAAAAAGAATTTTATAAGAAAAAATATATTAGTTTTGGAACATATGTAAAATTGATTGTGAAACATAGTATATTATGTTTGTCTCCTAATTTTGTAAGAAAATTTATATATAAAAACATGCTTCGAGGTAAAAGTGTATGATGTATTTATTGATTATTATATTTTCTTTACTTCCTGTAGTTAATATTTTTTCTTTAACTATACCAACTGTAATTTTATTGCTTCCTTTATTACTTTTTAAAAGAACTATAAAATTTAACAAGAATTTTTTTGTTTATAGTATGATATCAGCTTCATTAATATTTTTAATATCTATTTTAAATATATTCATAATCAACACTGGTACATTTATACTTCAAGATATCTTATATTTTTCAATTATCTTATTTAATTTTCTGGTTTTTTTAGTGTTCAGCAACTTTTCAAACAATAAAGAAATATCTAAAGCATTGAAAGTATTTATGATAGTTCAACTTACTTTTTGTTTATTTCAAAGATTTAATATTTTGAATACAAATGAACTTTTAGAATCTTTTTATTATCATGTTCAAAGTTATACTTCTCAAAAAAATTTAGATTATTTAGAAATTTCTTATAGATCCTTTGGAACAATTGGTAATCCAGTGTTTTTATCTATTATATCTTTTTTTGCGGGATGTACTGTAAGAAATATAGATAATAAAAAATTGTTTTATTATTTATCTTTTGCAATTATGCTTTTAGCTGGTTCGAGAATGTCAATCACTATATTCGCATTAATCGAACTAAAAGATTTGATTTTTAATCGAAATATGAAAAAAGCTAATAAATTTAAAATGTTTGTAGCTTCGATTATAGTCCTAGTTATTGCTTATCTTACATTACCTTTTTTTCAAAATTATATTAATTCAATATTTACTGGTGATATTTTAACTGATTATAGCTATACTTATAGGCTGGGGATGGTTGATTTATTGCTGACATCAGATAACTGGTTTACTGGGTCATACTTAATAAGTGATTTACCTAGTTATGTTGATTCCGAGTATATTTTAAGAATACTTCAGTTTGGTATATTTGGATTAATGTTATTCATTATTCCTTATATAACACTGATAAATAAGAAGATTAGTAATTTAACTATAAATATAATTATATTTACACTTGTATCGATGCTTACCTCTATAGTAATGACTAATTTACTAATAATGCAGTTTCTTATGCTTTATTTATGTACAAATTTAAGAAAGGATCAAACTTATGAAAATAGCAATGGTAATAACAAACATTAAAAATTGTGGACCATTTAAAGTACTTGAAATGGTTTTAAATAATATAGCGAACTGTGAAATTCATTTAATATCAGTTTTAGGTGATGATGACATTGATATTGTAAATAAATATAGAAATAAGAATATTTATGTACATTCACTTTATTTAAATAAAAAAAGTATTTTTGTTTCGAATGCTTTTTCGAAGTATTGCGATTTACATAAAATTGATGTAGTGCATTCTCATGGTTTTATCCCAGAAGTAGTGTCATCAAAGGTTAAGTGCAAAAAAATATGTACTATACATAATAATATGGAAGAAGATTATAGAAATGTATTTGGATTTAAAGGAAATATATATATATACTTACATAGAAAATATTTAAAAAAATTTGATAAAATAGTATGTTGTTCTGAAACTGTTTATAATAATTTTTTTCTTAAAGATAATAGAGTATCATTTATAAGAAACGCTGTAGATAAACCTGAATATGATTTAAATGCAGTTAATGATATAAAAAATGAATTAAACATAAGTAGTGATGATATTGTTTATACTTATGCTGGAATAATTGAAGAGAAGAAGGGCATAAATAAGTTAACTGAATTATTTAATAAATTTTTAAATGATAATGAGCATTTTTTGATATTAGGTGATGGTTCTTTAAAAAAAGATATTGAAAAAAGTGTTACTAAAAATAATATTA
>CAYJBC010000003.1:0-44040 GCA_964368535.1 uncultured Muribaculaceae bacterium | reverse complement strand
TTTTTGGTCCAACAGATCATTTATTAAAAGCTGCTAAAAAAATAGCTAGTATATTTGATAAATAATTTAGTTTGGAGAAATTATGAATAATATCTTTGATGATAAGTTAATTGTTCAACGAATTAAAAATGTTATAAAAGAATATCGTAAAAAAGATATTAAAATGTCTGCATATAAAATATCTTTAAATTCAGGAATGAATCCTAGTACTCTAAATAATATCATGAGTGGTAAATTTAAAGATATTAGATTTTCTACTATAACTAAAATTGCTTATGGACTTAATATGTCTCTAAGAGAATTCTTTGATGATGATTTATTTAATTAACCAAAGAAAAAAGAGTTTTTTTTAAACTCTTTTTATCTTGTCATAGCTTCTTTAGTTAATTGTTTAGAACATGTATTATTATAACTACTAAATGAATCTGGACATGTATATGTAGCTTTGTATTCAATGCTACAGCCCATTGCTTCATTTTGGTAATAACCCTCTGGACAAACCGCAGGCTCGCTTTCAGAACCGATATGACATGTATTATCAACAATCGAAGCTTCTGGGTTAGCACATGTCATTTGCTCATATGAATGATAACATTGGTCACCATCTAAATCATGTCCCTCACTACATTCATAACTTCCTGTAGTAGTTTCAGTTTTATAACAAGTTTCTCCATCTAATGAGTATCCCTCTTCGCAGTAATATTCTAGCCATTTTGCTTCCAAGATTATACTTTGAGTAATTTGTGTAGTAAATCCAAATGTTCCTGTTCCTAAGTTCCATCCATCAAATTTGGAATTTTCTTTGGTAGGTATTTCTGGTTCAGTAACTACACTATTTTTTTGAACTTCAACAACTATATCTTCTGCACCATTATTATATTTAAATGTTACCGATAATGGACCATTATCTTCTTCAAACTTTGCCACTAATTCTATATTTTCTGTAATTGGTTCATTAAAGTCAAATAGTTCACCTTCATGATACCAACCCACAAATATGAAATCACCTGAGCTAGGATCTTCAGGAACTTTTAACTTTTCTCCTTTTTTAAGTTCAATTATTTCTGTTTCATCACCTATTGTTAAAGTAATTTCAATATCATCATTTATTGTAATCGCTAAGAATATACTTAATGCAAATAACACAATAAATAACACTGCAAATAAAATAACTTTTTTAGATTTTAATTTTTCTATCATTTTCCACTCTCCTAATTTCATTATAATACTATAATTTAAATGAAGTCAATTTTATTTGACTTCATTAACTATTTTTTTACCATTATTTTTCAATATTTTTATTGTTTCTTTTTGACCATACTCATTCAGCAACGTATTGTAAAGTGTTTCTTTATAATTTATTAAATTACATATATTAGTATCTTTATAATACTCAGAATCAATATATATCATTTCATCTGATGATATAAATATATCATCAAAACTATATTCTAAATTATCAATCAGATAATTTATATGATCTAATATAGTTTTATTTTTTCCAATAAATGGCATATATGTAGTTAACCCAATTTTTCCATTTACTTTTTTTAATAATAATAACTGCTCATCAGATAAATTTCTTATATGCGAATTTATACTTGAAACATTTGAGTGCGAAACAATTAGTTTATTATATTCCGAATGTTTATTTAAAATATATTTTATAGTGCTGTTAAAAGATAATTCATTCATATGACTAAGGTCTATTATCATATTTAAATCTATTGCTTTGGAAATTAAATTTTGCCCTTCTTTTGTTAAATCTCCATCTGATTTGACACCTGAGGCATACTTATTTTCATAATTCCATACTAGAATAATTGATCTTAAACCTAATTTATATAAATGTTCTAAATCATTAGTATTATTGATACAGTCACAGCCTTCAATACCAAAAATATGATTTGGGTAAATGTTTAAAGATTTAGTTATTTCTCTATATAAAATAATTGATTCACTAAAATATTTAATTAAATTAGAGTATATATCATGAGATATATCTAACTCACTTATCATATCTTTTTCTGGCATGAAATACAAATTAATTATTCCACCGGCTATATTGTTTGTATATATTTTTTGAAAAATTTTCTTAAATTCATTAAATTTTTTTTCATTATTGTGCTTTAAATAATAAAGAACTGATAACAAATCAAAATGCATATCATACATATGAATCACCCACTAAAATATTATATGTTATATTTATCTCTTTGTCTATGTATTGTGTGTAGGTGTTCATGTGCTATTGTTTTACCCGGTTTACCTAAATATTCCATATATATTTTTTGAAGTATTGGATTATTATGAGATTTTCTTATTTCACTAGAATTATCAATGTCATACATAGCTTTTGCTCTTAACTTTTGCACGTCAATTTTACTTCTAGTTTCAGAATTTATTATTGGTTGTCCACCTCCCATAATACATCCTCCAGGGCATGCCATTATTTCAATGAAATCATATTGTGAAGGATTAGCTTTAAGTTCTAATAATATTTTATTAGCGTTGGCAAGACCACTTGCTACAACTATTTTATATTTTTTATTATTAATAGATATAGTTGTTTTTTTTATACCTTCTTCTCCTCTAACTTCATTAAATTCTATTTTTTCATTTACTTCACCTAATAAATCCTTAGCAGTTCTAAGTGCAGCTTCCATAACTCCACCAGTATTTCCGAAGATAGAACCTGCTCCAGTTGCTTGTCCTAGAGGGTTATCAAACGTAGTATTGTTTAAGGATTTAAAATCTATAGAATTATTTCTTATTATTTTTGCTAGCTCTCTTGTTGTTATAACTGCATCTACATCTAACAAATTATTATATTTATTACCTTCTCTAGTTATTTCAAATTTTTTTGATGTACATGGCATTATGGAAACCATATATATTTTTTTAGGATCTATATTCATTTTTTTTGCGTAATAAGTTTTAATTAAAGTACCTAACATTTGATGTGGAGATTTACAAGTAGATAAATGTTTTACCATTTCTGGATAATTCATTTCAATAAATCTTACCCATGCTGGTGAGCATGATGTAATCATAGGAAGCGCTTCATTATTTTTAATACGTTCAACTAATTCAGATGCTTCTTCCATAATTGTAAAATCAGCACCTACATTTGTATCAAATACTTTATCAAATCCTATTTCTTTTAAAGCTGTAACCATTTGTCCTGTGACATTTGTTCCTATAGGTAATCCAAATTCTTCTCCTAAAGCTACTCTTATAGATGGAGCAGTTTGAACAAAAACTAATTTATCTTTATCTTTAATTGCCTCTATTACATCATTAATAGCTTTTTTTTCGGATATTGCACCCGTTGGACAGTTATTTATGCATTGCCCACAAAAAGTACAGTTAATGTCATTTAAACTAGCATTAAATGCTGTGCTAGCAGAAGATTTAAATCCTCTATTAATAATTTCTAATGCATTTACTTCTTGAATATCTTTACATGTACTTACACATCTTTTACAACTTATACATTTATTTAAATCTTTAACTATTGAAGGAGATTTATTATCTAGTTCGTAATTATTTTTTTCACCATTTAGTTCACTTGAAAATACGTTCAATTCTTTCATAATATTTTTAAGTTCACATCTACCTTCACGATTACAATTTTCACAATCAAAATGATGATTAGATATTATTAATTCTAAAATTGTTTTTCTGGCATCAATTACTTCTTGAGTATTGGTGTATATTTTCATATTTTCTTTTACTTTTAAGGAACATGACGATATAAAATTAGGGCTTTTATCTGTCTTAACGATACACATTTTGCAATCACTACTTTTATTTATATTCTTTAAATAGCATAGTGTTGGTATATAAACATTTTCTCTTCTTGCAACATCAAGTACAGTATCATTAATATTTGCTTCATACTCTTTATCATCTATTATAATTTTTATCATACTTACCCCTTTATTGCCTTAAATGGACATGCATTAATACAAGTTTTACATTTAATACATTTTTCCACATTAATAACTCTTATTTCTTGTTTTTCTCCATCTATAGCATTAACTGGACAAACTTTTTGACAAATACTACATCCCTTGCAAAGACTTTTATCTATACTTATATATGCATTTAAATTACATTCACCTGCATCACATGTTTTATTAGTTATATGATTGATGTATTCTTCTTTAAAATATTTTAAGGTACTTAAAACTGGATTTGGCGCAGTTTGACCAAGTCCACATACACTTGTTTTTGTTATTGTATTTGCTAAAGACTCTAAAATTTCTAGATCTTTTAAAGTTGCATTACCACAGCATATTTTTCCTAATATTTCACTCATTCGTTTAATGCCAATTCTACAAGGTGTACATTTCCCACAACTTTCATCTACTGAAAAATCTGTGTAAAATTTAGCTAAAGCTACCATACACTTGGAATCATCCATGACAATTAAACCACCCGATCCCATCATAGAACCTATTTCTTGTAGTGATTCATAATCCATTTTAACATCTAAATTTTTTTCTGAAATGCATCCACCTGAAGGTCCACCTGTTTGAGCTGCTTTAAATTTTTTATTATTTGGAATTCCACCGCCAATGTCATAGATAATTTCTCTAAGAGTTAATCCAATAGGAACTTCAACTAAACCGGTGTTTACTACATTACCGCCTAAAGCAAAAACTTTTGTTCCACCAGAAGTTTCACTTCCTAAACTTCTGTACCAGTTTTCACCATTTAAAATAATGCTAGGAATATTAGCAAGAGTTTCAACGTTATTGATAACTGTTGGTTTACCAAACAACCCTTTTTCTGTAGGGTATGGAGGCTTACCTCTTGGCTTACCTTTTTTACCTTCGATAGATTCTAAAAGAGCAGTTTCTTCACCACATACAAATGCCCCAGCTCCAAGTCTTATTTCTATATCAAAATTGGTTCCTAAAAAATGTTTTTCACGAGCGGAAGCTAATGCTAATTTTAACCTTTTGACGGCTTTAGGGTACTCTGCTCTAACATAAATATATCCTTTAGCTGCGTTAACTGCTAAGGCTGCTATAAGCATTCCTTCTATAATACTATGTGGATTTCCTTCAAGAATACTTCTATCCATAAAAGCACCTGGATCTCCTTCATCAGCATTACATACAATATATTTAATATCACTATCTGAACTTAAAGCACTTGCCCATTTTTGACCAGTATAAAATCCTGCTCCTCCTCTTCCTCTTAATTTAGAATTAGATATTTCATCAATAATTTGTTTAGATGTTAGTTGTTTTGCTTTTTCATATGCTTTATATCCATTATTATTAATATAATCTTCAATATTTTCTGGATCTATTACTCCACAAAGTTTTAAAACATTTCTATTTTGCTTAGAAAAAAATTTCACATCATCTAATTTTTTAGTTATTTTTCCATCTATATCTTCGATTAATAGTTCTTTTATTATTGTATCATTAATGATACTTTTGATTATTTCTTCACAATTCTCTTCTTTTACATTGCTATAACAAATATTATCTGGTTTTATTACAACAAAAGGACCTTTTGAACATAATCCAAAACATCCTGTTTGGATTACCTTAACATTCTCTAAGTTCTTAGTTTCCTGCAACAATCTTAATTTATTTAGTACTTTGTTTGAACCTGAAGCTGCACAACCTGTATCTGCACAAACTAATATGATTTTTTCACTATTCATTTAACTCACCTTTTAAACTATTTATTATTTCATTTAATTTTTCTGTAGTGCAGTTTCCATAGACTTCATCATTCACTACTACTACCGGAGCAAGTGAGCATGCACCAACACATCTATTTTCAACAATTTTAAATTTTTTATCTTCAGTAATTTCTCCAGTTTTAATTTTTAATATACTTTCAAGTTCGTTTAATAACTCACTTGCTCCTTTTACATAGCAAGCAGTTCCCATACATACTGAAATATTATATTTACCACTTGGTTCTAAAGTAAACCTCGAATAAAATGTAACTACACTGTAAACTTCAGTTAGTGAGATATTAAGATAGTTTGCTATTTCTTTTTGATTATATAAGGATATATATCCTTCATTATCTTGAACTTCACTTAAAATTTCAATTAAATTTTCTTTTTCTTTTTTATACTTATTTAATATACTATTAATACTCACTATAATACTCCCTATTCTTGTTAATATTTTATCAAAATTATCACATTATGTCTATTATAATAAAATAAAAAGCCTATAGTAGGCTTAAATTCTATTAGGATGAACATCTATTTCTAAATACACATTATTATTACTGCCATATTTGATATCCAATTCTTTTAATATAGAAAATAAATTATTCTCATTTTTGTATTTTATTATTATTTGAAATCTATATTTATTATTAAACTTAAGAATTGAAGCCGTAGTAGGTCCCATTACCAAAACATCATTTTTTAAATTATTTTTTAAATAAGACACTATTTTTTTTGCTTCATCTAATGATGTATTGTATTCTTTACTTATTACTTTAATCCCTATTAAAAAGTAATACGGCGGGTATTTTAGTTTTTCTCTTATTTGCATTTCATATGCATAAAAAGATTTATAATCATTATTTTTTACACATTTCAAAATGTAATTATCAGGATTATATGTTTGGATGATTACTTTTCCCTCTTTTTCACTTCTGCCTGATCTTCCAGCAACTTGTGATAGCAAACTGAATGTATTTTCATTTGCTTTGTAATCTGGTATATTTAGTGTCGTATCCGCATTTATTACTCCTACTAAGGTTACATCTGGAAAGTCTAGTCCTTTTGAAATCATTTGAGTACCAAGTAAAATATTATATTCTTTATTTTTAAAGCTATCAATTATTTTATCATGAGACCCTTTTCTTGTAGTTGTGTCTTGATCCATTCTTATAACTTTTGCTTCCGGTATTTCATTTGTAATATATTCTTCTAATTTTTGAGTTCCAAGACCTAAATAATTTAAACTATCTTCTTTACACTCTGGACATGCAGTTGCTTTTTTTGTTAAATAACCACAATAGTGACACACAAGATTATTAGTTGTTTTATGATAAGTAAGTGATATATCACAGCTTGGACATTTATATACATAACCACATGATGAGCAATTAATAAATGTTGAAAATCCTCTTCGATTAAGCAGCAAAATTACTTGTTCATCTTTTTTTATTGTATTAATTATTTCGTTTTTTAAAATTTCACTAAATATATTATTTCCTTTTTTTATTTCATCAGTCATATCTACTATTGAAGTGTTTGGAAGTTTCGCTTTACCAATTCTTTTATTTAAAACTAGTAATTTATAAACATCTTTTTTGCTTCTGGCTGCAGTTTCTAATACTGGAGTAGCTGAGCCCAAAACTAATGGTGCATTATTATATTCACATCTAAACTGTGCCATATCTTTGGCACTATATCTCGGATTATTATCTTGTTTATATGTATCTGAATGTTCCTCATCAATAATAATAATTCCTAAATTTTTTAAAGGTGCAAATATAGCGGATCTTGTACCAACTACAACCTTAACTTCTCCTCTTATTATTTTTAAATACTCATCATGTTTTTCTCCATCAGAGAGTGCACTATGAAATACAGCTACTTTTTCATTAAATCTTGCATAAAATCTTTTTACTATTTGCATTGTTAAACTTATTTCTGAGACTAACATAATAGCTGTTTTTCCTGTATTAACTACTTCCTCAATCCAATTTAAATACACTTCTGTTTTTCCTGAACCAGTTATACCATAAAGTAAATATGTTTCATATTTATTATAAACTAAACTTTTAAATACAGATTCTTGATCGGAAGTAAGTTTTATCTTCTTATCAACTAAATCTTTAATTGCCAATCTATATTTTTGAATTTTTTTCTCTTTTATTAGATTTTTTTCTAAAAGTATTTTTAGGGCAGGATGATTGATTTCTTTTTTATTTACCTCTTCTTTTTCCAACAAAATATTTAATATTTCATTTTGCTTTTTTCCTTTTTTATTTAAATTTATGTAATCTTTTATATTTTCATTGGTTTGGTTCAAAAGAATGAATGTATCATATATGTTATAATTTGTTTTTTGACTTTTTATCTTCAATCCAGTCGGAAGCATAACTTGGTATGCATTTATCATAGTGCATAAGTATTTTTTGCTCATATATTTACCTAATTGTAATAATTCTTCATCTAAGATTAAATTTTTATCTACAATATTTATTATTTCTTTCATTTCGTAATCATTAGTAATATTATTATTTAATTTAAGAACAAATCCATTTACTTCTTGATTTCCAAAAGGAACTATAACTTTCATACCCACTTTTAAAACAGATGATAATTCATCTGGAACTATATAACTAAATGTTTTATCTAGTGACTTTATAGGGTACTCTATTATAACTTCTGCGATCATTTACAAACTCCTACAAGTATTGTATAGGAAATTTTTATTTTAATCAATAAAAAAGAATTAGATTATCTATCTAATTCTTCAAATAATTTCACTTCTTCCTTTGACGGATTAATTTCAAATATTACTTTATGTACAAAATCAGTAGAGTTACCATGTTCATCTGTTACGATAAAATGCACCCAATACTGAGGTGTATTAGTATCTTTAGGAAATTCTTCAAAATACACTTCATAATCTATATCATATTCAGAATCTTCTTCTACTGTAAAATGATCATAGTTAATTGTATTGATATCATATGTACTAAACTCTGAAACATCAGTTCTTATTTTAGGTCTTGTATAATCGATTTCTTGGTATTCAACTGTGTCTCCTGGTTCTCTATTTGGGTTATTAATTTCTTTAACGTATGAATCACCTTTTTCTGAACCTACCCAACCGAATTTGCCATTATCATATTCTATTTTATACCACACATGAGTTTCATCTTCTTTAAAATCTACTACATTGTATATTTCACCTGCATAAACTTTTTTATTATCAATATTATTTGTAGTTTGATCTGCTTGTTCACGAACTATTATTGATTGATTGGTTACTTCTATTTTCCAAGCATCTTTATTTTCAAAATAATCGCTTATAAAATAGTATATACCATATCCTATTCCTCCAATTATCAAAAGTGCTATAATTTTTTTTATCACATTACCACCTACCACGAAATAATTTTAACATATTAGTTAATTTTATTCAATAATATTGTTATTATTATCAAAAGGAACTTCTAAAAATTTTCTAGAAGCCAAATAATCACATATATGAACAAATTTTTGATATTTAGTTTCAGGAATTGGTAATTCATATGAATTAAATTTATCACAATTCCATTGGCCCATATGCGATGAAATACATGATTTAATAAAATTTATTTCTTCAGGCGTAAATGTTGTTAGTTCTTTATTGTTTTCTATAAATTCTGCTGCTATTAAAGGATGATCAAATCTTGTGTAATACTCATTATTTTCACCTTTTTTTAAGCCATCATGAAAGAGGATTGCTATAAGCATTAAGTCTTTTTCATTCTCAGTATATTTATCTCCCACACATAAATTATTTAAAAGTTCAAAAGCAATTCTCATTGCTGCTTTTGTATGTCTTATTAAGCCTTTAGCTCCTAGTGCATAACTTGGATGATATTTTCCAGTAGTAGATGCTGGCATATCAAAAAAGTAATCTGGCAATTTTTCAATTAGTACAACTATATTTTCCATGTATTTTTCATTTTTTATATATTCTATTTCTTTTTCAAATGTTTCTTTTTTCATAAATACCTCTTTGTAATTATATCATAAAAAAAGAGGAAATTCCTCTTTTTTAACCTATATGATCTACAATAGATTCATACATTGTTATAGTAAATCTGGATGAATGGTGTCCATCCGACTGTCCATTAAATAATGTATATGAAAATATTCCATTGGCGTCTGTATTAGAAAAGAATAAACTTCCTCCCCTATATACCCAGTGATATAGATAATAGTTTGTCGAGCTAAATCTAGGGTCTCCTAAGTATCTATCACTATAGTAATAAAGCGTTTCGGTCAATCCGTCTCCTTTAATAGGTGATGTATCTCCCTCAGTATAAGTTCCGTAAGGATATATATTTATATACCTTCCTTCTGGTAAAGATGTAAATCCTGAATAATCAGAATAAAATTCTCCGTTAGGTCCAAGAATTATCCCCATTACCCTATCAAATGTTCCTCCAACCATGTCGTACACTCCATAAATATTACCAGTAGTAGATGCTCCCATTCCGTTATATGTATCATAGGTATTAGTATAGCATGTCGCAGTAGTACTTCCTTGTGTTGGTGTTGCACCACCTATTCCAGTAATATATGTTGTACAGTTATTTATATATATTTCTTTATTTGCACCAGTATAGTCAGCATTTCCATATTTACCATACTTAGATTGTGATAGATATGCTATAGCTCCCCACTCAGTGTTTTTGATTAAGTGGGCATCTACATAACCAACAAAACCATAATTATCATACCCATTTACTCCATTCATTAAATCTTGAACGTAGTAAAATGTATCAGCTATAGTGTGGTGAGTCATTGGTTTTGTATTTGGTTTTGAATATAGGATATTATTAATTCTTGATGCTTCAAATTTCGCTATCCAAAACCCTTTGATTTCCGTGTTTTCAGCGTCTGCTCTAGTTGCAGGGTCATCACAAGTATTTCCCCAACAAAAGGCTGATGATGTATAGTAATTACTTGGATAAGTTCCTGTATATTCAGCTGAACCTGTATCAACAATGTCAGTTCCCACGAATTTTATATCAAATGCTCCTGGCGATGTAATATCAAGTGTGCTTCCACCGTAACCTTGGTATCCTACATCGTCTTTTC
This sequence comes from uncultured Muribaculaceae bacterium, assembly GCA_964368535.1. Classification (GTDB taxonomy): domain Bacteria; phylum Bacillota_I; class Bacilli_A; order RF39; family UBA660; genus CAKOSP01. Next base: position 33,212 of record CAYJBC010000003.1, on the reverse strand, counting down.
TAGTATAAGAATATCTTGGTATCCATACAAGCATACTGGTCATATCAGACATCTCTACAATAGTACCTGGATCTGATTCAACATAATACGATCTTTTTGATGTAACAACACTCGCTGCATTTGCCCATTTAAGGTTACTATAGTCATACCATTGTCCGTTTACAACATCCGCTTTTTCCCAGTTTCCAGTCGATTCATTGTAATCAATTGGTATTAAACCATCTATTATTTCTGGTGTTGAACCATTTAAAGTTTCATCTTCGTAAAGTTTACCTTCTTGAAAGAAGTATTCCATATTTAAAACTAGTTCTCTTCCCTGTATAACACTATCTCCATTATACTCAATGTAAAACGTAGATACTGTTCCAGGTTCAAATTCATGATACAAACTCATTCCTGTTGGTATAACTTTAATATTTAGTGTATTTGATAGTTGATCTAAATTTTTCAAATAATAATATGTAGGCATTGTATTTTCGATAGTAACTTTATACGAAAATGTTGCAAATGCATCAGGTAATTCAATGTTTATATTGGTTGTAGTATCTGTAAATGAAGGTGACGTAAGCTCTACTACACCTTCAGAACTTTCAACTAGTTCAATAGATGTTACTCTAATAGCTTCTACTTCAGGTTTTTCTACTAAGATAAAGTCATCTATAGAAATTGTATACGATGGATCTGTTTTATAAAATGTATATGTAAGAGTTTCGTTTTTTTCAACTTTAAACTCAATTTCATTTATGTATCCACTTGTATTAATACTAGGATTTAAATAATCACCTTTACTAATATTAATTTTACTAGGATTCCATCTAAGAAAATACTCTCTTGCTCTATAAGAATGATTACTTATAATTATTTTTTCATAATCAGCATAAGAAACATGTTCAATAACAATATCTTCTAATGATCCTTCACCTTTTTTTAAGTGATACTCTCCAGTTAAAGTTTTTGTATACGGATCAGTTGCCTTTGCTTCGATTTTAACTTTTACATTGCTTATTTCAGCATTTGGATCGCTGCTTTTTATTTCGAAAAAGTGATTTAAACTAGTATTTCCAGCAACCCAAGTGTACCCTCTATTGTTACATGTTTCTTGATTAAGTGCACTTGTATCTACTCCGTCAGCAGTATCGTTCCTACACACCTCTATTTTTTGAAGTGTACCAGTATACTCATCTAAGTTAGTCCCGTTTAATGTACAAGATAAGTTACCTGTTTCATCCCCAATTATAGTACATTTAATTTCGTAATCTATTTCATGAGCTGATACCTCATCTGATTCATTAAAATTAGATAATTCAAATGCAACGGGTGAGCCATTCCAATTATTATCAAGTGTAATTGTCCCATCTAGATGGGCACTTGTAAAATAAAACTCTTGTGACTCTAAAAAGTAATCCCATAATGAAGAACCAATATATTTGGCATACGAAAAAAGACTCGCACCTACCAACAGTATTGCGACTATAAGTACAATTATTATATTTATTTTTCTGTAATTTATATTATGTTTCTTTTTCATATTAATCTATCTTCTGCCAACTTTCTATTTCTATATCTATATAATCTACTAAATTTGCATAACTGGCATCATTATATATTGATGGGAATGATATATTGAGTTGGTAATTATCATTCTTTGCAGTCTCATGACTCATTTGCATAACAGTAGTTTTACATTCCAGCAAACCTTCATCATTTCTTGTGTTAGATTCATTACATACTAGTATAGTTTGAGGTACATCATTGATATTAACTAATTCATATGTAAGAGGAATTGAATGAACTGTTCTTAATGTGATTTGGTATTCAACAGTTACTTCACTAATCACTGATTCTAAATTATTTGACACTTTGAATGTATGACTAGTAAGGTCACCAGGACTTAAATTTTCCAGTGGTAATTCAATCACATCTGTTTTATTCGAATTAAATACCAACTGTGCTATGGCTATATCTGTTGATGCAACTTCTATATCTGATGTATATATTGAATATGTTAAACCAATTACAAATATAGTAAAGAGAGCTACTATTTCAATTATAAATATTTTTTTCTTACTTATCTTTTTCATAACTCTCCTTATTTTACCACAAAACTTTTTTCTATGCTTGAAATAAGTTCATCCTCACTATAACTTTCAATTACGAACTTATAGGCATTTTTATCTAAAAGTGATAAATCTAATTCAAAATTAAAATTATTATTATCTATTAAATATTTATTTTCTATGTTTGTAGTTGTTAAGTTATTAGTAGTATAATCATTTAAATTAACTAATGAATATGTTTGATCTAATGCATTTTTTACATCTTTTTTATATAATGATATCCTTACATTTGGATTTTCAATTCCAGATAAAACCGAAGTTATATTGATATTAGCTAATCCATCTTCTTTTTTTAATACACCATCATTAAGCATTTCGGCTTTAAATGACATATTACTACTCTCAGCGGTATGAGTAACAGTTAAAGGTATATATTTAGTATCTATATAATTGCTTGGATGTTCATTGTATGATATATAACTAGTCATTTCTAAACTATATCTACCTTCATCTAGGAATGCGTCTCCTTTATATGCATAAATTTCTAATGTACTATCAATTTGACTTATCCCTCTTTCTAAGCTGATTATAAATTCTCCATGTTCATTTGGATAATATTCTACGTCATATAGTTTTAACATAATATTATTTAGTTTATTTCTTGGTACACTTTGATCATATTCGTCATATAATTTGAATTTCATAACCAAGTCTTGCTCTTCAATGAATGTATCAATTATATCCTTTGAACTATTTTTTTGATAGTTAACACCTGTATTAATATCAATACCATATATTGAATCTGTATTATGTTTTAAGTATATACTAGTAGTTGTACTTTCAAAAAACACATCAGCATCACTTCTGTAATGAATATTAAATGTTGATACTGATGATGCAGTTGTTTCCCTGATAACATTGTTTTCTAGGTCCCATAATTCAATCCACACACCGAAATATAATATAGTTTCAGTAATAATCGCTTCTTCAAAGTTCATTGTAATAGTATAATTTTCAACTATGTTTGTACCATTATCATAACTTCTTTCTGTATAAAAACTATTTACTGTTCCAACTAAGTTAAATGATTCAAACGGTATATCTCTAATGTTATTTTCAGGAACCTGATAATCATATTTTTGTCCTGTTATATTATCAGTAATAACAATTATTGTTCCTTGAGGAACAAATTTATTAAAACTAACATAATGTTTAGAATCTGGTACTACTTGAGATGGTATATTGTATAGATAGTTAGCTGTCACAGATGAATTAGATGTTATATTAAATATACCACTAGTAGTAAATAAATCATTTCTACCTGCTTCAATGTAGTTCATATAATAACCATCGAAAGTAATTATGTCACTATTTGAATATGAGATGTTTCCACTATAATCCACTGCTCTAGCGTATAATATATTATTTCCAACAGGAATTATATTGAATTCGTTTTGATATTCTGTCCAATTTGCATCATTTAATTTTGATAGCTCTTCTTCACTTTGAATTTCATTACTTAAATAATAAGAAACTTCTTGTAATCCGGATTCATTATCTGTTGCAGTTATTGAAAACAATTCATTATCTTCCATGTACACTTCTGACACATCTTTTCGATAAGAAGTCCAAACAGTTCCATCAAATTCAAGTTCTATATCTGGATTTACTTTGTCTATTATTAATACATCAGTATTTAAATATTTTACTTTCCCATCGTAGTTTGTAACCTTAATATATACAATATATTCACCTTGTTCAGTTAAACTTATGGCTTTTTCATAAGGTGTCCACTCTATAAATTCCATGTCTTCTAAAGTGAATGCGTCGCTGCTTGTTTTTACAAAATATTCTACTGTGTCTAGTGTATAAACATATGCACTAGAAGTAACAGCTATTGTTATATCATTATTGTAATATTTATTATCTGTTGCCGAATGTAATTTATTCCATGAATCATTTCCAATTCTTACGTCTAATAAATTTATTTCATTCATATAAAATAATTCAGGTAAGATAGTATCGTTATATATCCATACATCTTCTTCAGTAGTTTTTTCTTTGTTATAATCTCCAAAAACTAATATATCAAAGAATTCCTTAGTATATGGATCAACTAATTTTTCTACACTTTTTTCCTCTATATACGAATATGTATTTTCAAGTATAGATTCTTTTGAGTAGTCATCTCCAATAATTTTACCATTTGTATTAAATGAATTAGAAATCGATATTTCACTATCTTCATTGTTAATACCAATGATATCTGAATTATTATCTAATTCATTGCTATTATACACTTTGTCTAAATTAACTACTGCTTTACTTGTTGCATTAATAAAGGCTTCATTATTTATATTTGAAGTGATAATTCCTGTATTATAAGAATTACTAATATCTATATTTCCCTTTGCAACATTTATAAAACCACTTGAATTTATTTGATTATAAACTGATACATCAGTAACTACATTGTTAATTACTATATCCTCTGCATTATTTACTAATGCACTTGAATATGAAGTTTTATAAACAACTTCATATTTTAGATTTATTAACGAAATATCTCTTATATTATCGTCTTTAGAAATACTTATTTTTAAATCATTGAGATTTATTTTACCTAAGTCTATTTCAAATTTACCTAATTCAATAATTTCGTTATTTATACTAAGTTCGTAGTTCAACTCTTCTTCTTCGCTAACTACATAATCACCTGATAATTTCGAACTAATAATTTCTTTTCCTAAATCTATTTCTTCGAACATATATAATTCTTTATTATCACTATACGAAGTGAAATTAATATTTTTTAGTTCAATTGTTTCAGTTGTTTCACTTATTTCGTTTGAAGAAACTACATTTCCATGAATATATACATTTGATATTTCTGCACCTGATGCATTATTAGCGAGTCCACTTGTTATTTCATTTCCAACAACCATTGTGTTTTCTATAAACAAATTTTCTACTTTTCCAGTTAAATTATTAAATAACGCAAGTTCTTTTGAGTCTTTATCAGTTAGGTATAAACCATAAATAGAATGAAAAGAACCATCTAAATTTCCAGCAAATTTGTTTATACTACTAAACAAATTAATGCTTTCGGAAGCTTTTTCTTCCAAAGTAGAATTCGTGTATAATTCAGCTGTATATTTGTTTATATAATATGTGTTTTCATTATAAATATAATTAATATTTTCCGCATCTGTTGTAAAAAAACCATCATTAAGTATTATATCATTACCAAGCTTAAAATAAGTGTTTTCATAGTTTTGATTTTCCAATTCTTTTGCAAAATATGCAAATTGGGCTCCTGAACTTATTATATATGGGTTTTCTTTTGATCCGTCTCCTGACTCATAACTTGAAGCAACGCTTCCATCCCAAACTGGTAAATTGCTTGGTACAAAGCCTAGAGAAACAAATCTAGACAGTGTTGGAGTTGCAAGTGTTATGACTAAAATTAGTGATATCACTATTATTAATAATGTTTTTTTAGAAATTTTTTTATTACGTATCTTCATTACCGCTACTCCTATTATGATTCCATTATATCACAATATTTTCATAATTTAAATAGAATTTTTCTCTACTTTACTTCTTATTTTCAGAAACTTTTCATTAGTTATTTCAATTTGCTTATATTCTTTTTTTATATCTTCATTAAAATCGTCATCAATTACAAGTTCTTCAGTTTCACACACCACCTTTTGATCAACAAATAATATATTTAACTTTTTATTATTGTAATTGTTTAGACTATATTTCAAGTAATCTACATGTCTATAAAAATTGTATTCTCTAGTTAATCTCAAGTAAAATTGATAAGACAAATAATTATCAGGATCATTACTTATAATTGTTTGTCTATTAACACTATCATTTTCAGTTAAAATGCAGGAAATTTCTTTCACACAGTGGTTATAAAAATTTTTTAATGTTTCCTTTGTAATTGGTTGTTTAATATATTTAGCTATATCTGTATTAAATATATCTTCCTCTATATCCATACACTTTACAGGCCACAAATAATGATAACATGCAAAATACATATATCTTTCAGTTAGTTCCCACATTAAATATGCCGATGCTTTTTGGGCCATATGACAATTTTCTAAGTTTATATTTGTTAAATATTCTTGTTTTAGTATATATTCATCAATAATTTGATTTAGCACCAAATTTTCACATTCACTGAACCAAAAGTGTCTATCAAGAAGGGGTTTATAATTATATGTCGGCAATATTTTGTTAATTTGCTCACTATATTCAATATCATTTATATATCTACCATTATGATATTTCATATTGTTAGACAATTCTGAAAAATTTACGTTACTAACTACAAATTTTTTGTTTTGTATTTCCTGAAAACCCATTCCTTGGAGTCTATTTACAAAATCATTAATTATTTCATAATAATCTTTTTCCGCTATTCCTCTAGTGTAACCTTTATTCATTAATCTTTCCAAAATTTCTATTACTGCTAATTCATTATTTATTTTTATTTCTTCCATAATACCGTAGCCTCCTAATCTCATTATAAGTCAAATAAAAACTTAGTCAAGTATAACTAAATTTTTATTTTCTAAATATTTCAGATTGTTTCATTTTTAATGATTTTTGGAAATTATTATAAGTGCTATTATCTAAAATTTTAGTATCCATGCAATATATACTAAAACCTGCATCATCTTCATCATCTTTATAGCTTAAATATTTTCCATAATTAGTGATAACGTCATTTTCAAGTTCTAGGTTTATTTTTCTTATATCAAGTAAATATTCTGGATATAAAAATTTATACTTTAAATTTTCATACTGACTAAAAGCCACACTATAGTAAGCATAAGCTAATGACTCCTCCATGCTATTAGATAAAACTGTTTTTCTTTCAAGTGCATTATTTTCTAATATTATATTGGCTATATTATTTCTTATACTTACAAAAATCATTTCGAGATCATACCTATTTAAAACATTTCTTTTTTCATTTAAATATTTATTCAAAATGAATGATGACATTATATTAGATTGTTCTTTTATTTTTTCATTACAATCCTCATATCTGATATTTATTTTTTTATCGAAAATAGAATTAACTGCTCCATACAAACTTTCTCCTGCAACACCTGCAAAGTTGTATCTACCTTGAGAACTGTAAGGTTTTATATATTTGTAATTTGGCATAATTGTTTTTTTGTCATTACTAACTGTTAGTTGTTCTTTTTGAAAAGGTGAAACTTTACTTAAAATTCTTTCAAAAGTTTCTTCAATTATATCGAATGTAAAACTTACAGATTCTTCGTATTTTCTTCTAAAAGAATGTATAAGTTCATAATATTGATCTTCAGTCAAACCTAAAGTAAAATTTTGGAATAACATTTCATCAAGAACCGTTATTAATAGAAATTCATTTTTAAATTCTGTTTTATTCATAAACACTCCCTATTGAAATTATAACACAAAAAAAATCTTAGTGTAAACTAAGATTTTTTTATATTTCTTTTTGAACATTTACTTTAAGTTTATATTCATTTAAATTTGAGTCAAACTCTAGATTCATATCTTTTGTTATTTCACTAGCTAAAGTTTCATTTTTAATATATTCCTCGAAAGAAGACAGCGCTTCGATTACTGCTTCTTCAGAATTATATTTAATAATTATTCTATCTGCGACATCCAAATCTATTTCTTTTCTTATATTTTGAATTTTAGAAATGAATTCTCTTGCTATACCTTCATTAATTAGTTCTTGAGTTAAATCGGTATTTAACACTACAAAATTATTATTTTCTGTACCAACAGTGAAACCACTTTTAGCGGATACTCTTACCTCAATCATTTCTGGAGTTACAATAACACTTTCTCCATCTAAATCAATTTCGATACTATTTCCACTATTTATTTTTGAAATATTTTCTTCAGATAAATTTTCAAGTTCTTTTTTAAAACTATTTATTTTACTTCCAAATAATTTCCCTACTTCTTTAAAGTTAGGTTTTATTTCTAAGTTCATATATTTAGTTAAATCAGTTACAAATTCCACTTTTTTAATATTTAATTCTTCTTCAATAAGTGTAATTAAATTACTTAAAATATCCTTGTTTTTTTCATCTAAAAGCATTTCAGAAAGTGGTTGTCTTACTTTAATTTGATTTTCTTCACGAACTTTTCTTCCTATTGATATTAAATTTCTCACTAAATCCATTTTTTCTTCCAATGAATTATCAATTAGATTTTCGTTATATTCTGGGAATTTAGCAGTATGAACTGTTTCTTCACCAGTTAAATTAATAAAAATTTCTTCAGAAATAAATGGTGCAATAGGCGCTACTAATTTAGAAATTCCTATTAATACTTCATAAGTAGTTATATAAACTGACTTTTTGGAATCATTTAACTGCGAATCCCAAAACCTATTTCTATTTCTTCTTATATACCAATTGGATAAATCTTCGGAAACAAATTCAGATAACAATTTAGTTACTTTATTTAAATCGTATTCTTCATAGGCTCCAGTCACATTTTTTACTAGCGAATTATATTTTGATATAACCCATTTATCAATTTCTTCTCTATTTTCAACTTTAATATTGCAGTCATCTATATCTATGTTGTCAGTATTAGCGTATAAACTAAAGAAATTATATGTGTTTTTAAGGGGATTAAAGAATTTAGAATAAACTTCTTTAAATCCATTTGTATCAAACTTAAGAGGAGTCCACACAGGCGATACATATGGAATATAAAATCTAACAGTATCTGCTCCATACTCTTTCATAGTTGAAAACGGTTCTACTATATTACCTTTACTTTTACTCATCTTTTTACCAGTTGAATCAAGTAATAATTCATTAACTAAAACATTTTTAAATGGTGATACACCTTTTACAAATGTAGATATTACAAGAAGCGTATAAAACCATCCTCTAGTTTGGTCTATTCCCTCACAAATAAAATCTGCTGGAAACTGTGAATCAAATAATTCTTTATTTTCAAATGGATAATGATACTGTGCAAAAGGCATGGAACCTGAATCAAACCAGCAATCAATTACGTCACTACATCTATTCATTTCTTTACCACATTTTTCACATTTAATAGTTATTTCATCTACAAATGGTCTATGTAGTTCAATTGATGAATCTATATCTTGAGTAGCCATTTTCACTAGTTCTTCTTTAGATCCAACCATGTGATCATGACCACACTCACATCTCCAGTAAGGTAGCGGTGTTCCCCAGTATCTATTTCTACTAATAGCCCAGTCATTTAAATTTTCTAGCCAGTTACCAAATCTTTTTTCACCAACAAATAAAGGATACCAATTTATTTTTTTATTATTTTCAATTATTTTATCTTTAAAGGCAGTAACTTTTAAATAGTATGATGGTTTTGAATAATAAATAAGAGGAGTATTACATCTCCAGCAATGTGGATAATTATGCACTACTTTTTGTTTTTTAAATAGTTTATCGTTTTCTTTTAAATATTTAATTACTTCTAAGTCTGCTTCAAAAACTAGACTCCCTTTCCATGGTCCTTCTGTATAACAACCATCTTCACCAACTGGATTAAAGAAAGGTAATTCATATTTTTTACCAATACGTCCATCATCTTCACCGAATGCTGGTGCAATATGTACTATACCTGTACCGTCTTCCATTGTAACATATTCGTCACAAGTGACAAAAAATGCTCTTTTGTCGGATTTTAAAAATGGTAGTAATTGTTCATATTCTTTATATTCTAGATCAGTACCTTTATATTCTTCTAAAATTTCTGCTTCGTCACCTAAAACTTTATTAACTAAAGCCTTCGCTAATATAAAATTATAACCTTCACTTTTTACTTTTACATAAGTCTCTTTAGGATTAACACAAACTGCTACATTACTTATTAAAGTCCATGGAGTTGTTGTCCAAACTAAAAGATATGTATCTTCACCCTTTAATTTCATAGGTACAGTAACAGTATCTACAGTTACTTCTTTATACCCTTGAGCAACTTCATGTGAAGCAAGACCTGTGCCGCATCTTGGACAGTATGGAACTATTTTATGTCCTTCATAAAATAATCCTTCGTCATAGAATTTTTTTAGTATCCACCACTCAGTTTCAATATAATTATCTTCATATGTAATATATGGTTTTTCTAGATCAACAAATTGTCCCATATCTGTAGTTAAATTTTCAAAAAGTTCTTTGTTTTTTAAAACACTTTCTCTACACTTTACATTAAATGGACCAATACCATATTTTTCAATATCATTTTTATTACTGAAACCAAGTTCTTTTTCTACTTGCAGTTCAACTGGAAGACCATGAGTATCCCAACCTATTTTTCTTAAAACATGATTACCTTTCATTGTTTGATATTTACAAAAGCTATCCTTTAAAAATTTAGATACCATATGGTGAAGTCCTGGATATCCATTTGCAGTTGCTGGACCATCATAAAAAACAAACTTGTCGTTATTTTTAGTATCATCTAATGTCTTTTGATAAATATTTAACTTTTTCCATCTCTCTACTATTTCTTTTTCATTTTCATAAGTACTTTTTTTACTTAATTCTTTAAAATTTTTCATACATATTCCTTTCATAAAATAAAAAGATAATCCATCCCCAAAGGACGAATTATCTCGCGGTACCACCTTATATTTACTCAAAACCTATAACGTGGTTACCCGTATTTTTTTACTATTTTCAAAAAATCGCTCACAAGTGATATTCATTTTATTTACTTATTAGTTCTCACCAAACACTAACTCTCTTGAAAGCTTTTAAAATAAACTTGTCTTGCTCTTTGCTTTACATAAAATATTATACACTATATACAAAAATAATTCAAATATTTTAATTTTATTTTTTTATTCAAGTCTTAAACATAATAATTAAAAGTGTTGGAATAAATTAATAACTATGTTAAAATAACTTTCTAAAGGAGATTTTATTTATGAGACATGGTTCTATAACTCCTAGTTTTGAGGATATTCCACTAAATTGCAATTCTAGAGAAATACATTCTAGAATTATAACTTTAGAGGAATACAAAAAGTATAGAGAACACTATCGTCATTCAGTACCTTATATTAGTTTAACTGTAGATTCAAATTTGAAGGAACATAATATGATTGCAGTTTATGACGAAAGAAAAAATGAATATTATTATATAAACAAAGATGGTGTAACCTTTTCAATTGAAAATACTAAAAAACCAATATTTAGTTATTTAGTAATTGATTTAAATATATATAATCCTTCTTACTTAACTAATGATGATGGAACTAATAGTTATGCACATGCACCAAATTTAGTACATACAAAAGACATTTTACTTAGCAAAATCAGCCATAATAATGATTTTGCTATTAGTTGTAATGATTTTGATCAAATTATATTTAATTATTATAAAACTAGTTTATATTTAATTGATGAAAACAGAAATAAAAAAATTTTAAATATTCTTATGGAAAACAATATAGTTTTTAAAAATCATTATAAGCCATCGGTGAATCAAATTTGTTTATGGGAATTTCAATCTATTGAATGGACTTATTATAAAGATATAAATATATTAATATCAACGCAACCATATTACACTGGATTTAATTTCCCAATTAAAAATGATTCAAATTTTACTACTTTGATCACATCAGTTGAAAGTAAAACATATAAACAAAGTCCTGTAAATCAATTATATGAAAAAGCAATAAAGTTAGTTTCTAAGAAAAACCGCTTTGAAAACACACCAATTAAATACATAGACAAATTGTTTGATATAGATCATTATATTGATGAATATTATGATTTTGGTGCTAACTCATTAAAACAAATATACATTACTAACAATAATAAGCATGGTTATGACGTTACATTTAGTCAGTATGATTTAAAAATTAAGATAAAACCAGCTTGGTACAATGAGTTATGTAAATTATGCGAAGAACAATTTCCTTTAAATGTAAATTTAGTAATAGATATAGATGAAAAAACCGATATCAAAAATATTAATGCTATATTAGATGATAGTTTAATTTATAGTAAATGGGAATTACCTAGTAACTGTATGATAATAATAATATCTGAGTATAAAAATTTAGTTGAAAAATGTTCGAATCAAAATTCTACTATTTTGAAATATACTGACACATTATTTAGATCTACAAATAATACTGATGATGAAGGCTTATATCTATCAATAAATTATTCTAAAAATAAAAAAAGCATTAATAAAGACATTAGAGATGATTTTTTAACTATCGATGATGAATACATAGTACTTGAAGCAGGAAGAGAATCCGTAAGAATAAAAAGAGATAGTAAAGCTTTACCGGATATTCCTCATGAATATTACGAAGAATTTTATTTATTTCCACATAGAAAAAAAATTGAAGAACATGTAAGAAAAAAAGCAAAGTAAAACACAACAAATTAAACTGTTGTGTTTTTTATTTAGAACAAACTCATTTGTGCTGATTCATCCATACCTTCGAATACATTTAAATCTCTAAGTTTACCTATTGTTGTTTGATTAACTTTACCTCTCTGAGCAAAATCTTCTATACAATAAAATGGTTTTATTTCTCTTTCTTCTTCAATTTTAAATGCAACGTTTTCACCAAGTCCATCTACTGCCATAAAAGGCATAATTAAACTTTTATTCTCTTCATCTATTACAAATGTTTTTGCTTTAGATTTTTCTACACTTATATTTTCAAATTTAAAACCACGAGCAAGCATTTCAAGTGCAACATTAAGTGTATCTGCAACTGCAGTTTCTTTAGATGTTGCCCCAAAACCTTTTTCCTTTATTTCAGCTATTTTTCTTCTTATAACTTCTTTACCACCAAGCATAGCAGCTACATCAAAGTCACTTCTTCTGATAGAGAAAAATGCTGAATAATAATATAAAGGATAATAAACTTTAAAGTATGCTACCCTATAGGCCATCATTACATAAGCGCAGGCATGAGCCTTTGGAAACATATACTTAATTCTTCTACAAGACTCAATAAACCACTCTGGTATTTCCAAAGATCTCATTGAATCTGCGAATGGAACCCATCCTTCAGGTTCTTTAGTTGGTCTACCTTTACGTACAAATTCACTTATTTTAAATGCATCAGCAGGTTCCATGCCATAGTTGATAAGTGATACCATGATATCATCACGACATCCCACTACCTTATCAAATGTAGCTACTTCATTAACGATTAAATCTCTAACGTTACCTTGCCATACATCAGTACCATGCGATAATCCAGATATTTTTACTAAATCAGAAAATCTACTAGGTTTAATTTCTTGTAGCATACGTATTACAAAATTAGTTCCGAATTCTGGAATTCCAAGTGTACCCGTCGGACATAAAATATCATCTTCTTTAACCCCTAATGCATTAGTTCCATTAAATAGTGAAAGTATTTTTTCATCATCAAATGTAATACCTGCGATATCTACTTTAGTTGTATCTCCAAGATATCTAAGCATTGTAGGATCATCATGACCTAATATATCAAGTTTTAGTACATTATCATGAATAGCATGAAAGTCAAAATGTGTTGTGTACCATGACTGATCTGGGTCATCTGCAGGGTACTGATAAGCAGTAAAATCAAATACATCCATATTTTGAGGTATAACAATTATTCCTCCTGGATGCTGCCCTGTTGTTCTTTTAACGCCAGTACAGCCTTTCGATAATCTTTCAACTTCAACTGGATTTAAAATAATCCCTTTATCTTCACAATAAGCCTTAACATATCCATATGCTGTTTTGTCTGCGACAGTAGATATTGTACCAGCACGGTATGCGTTAGCTTCACCAAAAAGAGTTTTTACATGGTTATGTGCTGCGGCTTGATTATCACCTGAAAAGTTAAGATCGATATCTGGTACTTTTTCAGCTTTAAAACCTAAGAATGTTGCAAAGGGCATATCTTGTCCATCTTTTTTCATAAGAGTTCCACATTCACATGTCATATCAGGCATATCATATCCACTTGAATATTTTTCTGCAAACATTACCCCATCAGTATCCTCAAATATAGACTTTTTACATTTAGGACACACATAATGTGCTTGGAGTCCATTTACTTCAGTAATACCCATGAATGTCGCTACAATACTTGATCCAACTGATCCACGAGATCCTACAAAGTATCCATCTGCATTACTTTTTTTAACTAATTTTTCTGCGATAAGATATATAACATCAAATCCTCCACCTATAATACCATCAAGTTCAGCTTCTACTCTGTCTTCAATAATTTTAGGCAAGTTTTCTCCATAAATTTCTCTAGCTTTTTTATATACCATTTCTCTTGTAATTTCTGCTGAGTTATCTAAAAGTGGTGTATACAAATCACGTTTAATAATTTCTAGAACTTCAACTGAATCTGCTATTTTATTTGTATTTGTTATTACTATTTCTTTTCTTAACTCTGCATCTAGATAATTAAATGCATCTAACATTTCTTTAGTAGTTAAAAAATGTTGGTTAGGAAGTTCCATTCCTTTTCTGTTTAATGGATGTATTTTACCACCAGTTTTTTGATTTACAATTATCTTTCTAGATATTATATCTTCTTTTGTTAAATTATGAACATCACCCGTTGCTACAACTATTTTATCTGCTGTAGTAGCTACATTTATTAATCTTTTTATATATCCTTGATATTCTACGTTGTTATGAAATAAACTATCCCTTCCAATTAAATGAGATACTACATTTTCAGGATATACTTCGATATAATCATAAAATGACATCATATCTCTAAGCTCTGCATCATCTAAGTTAAAACCTTTATCAAATACTTCACCATTAATACATCCTGAACCAATTAATAAACCTTCTTTTAATGCAATAAGTTCTTCTCTTGGTATTTTGGGTTCTTTACCTTTAAATAGATATTTAGTATTAGCGGTTGAAACAATTTTAAATAAATTTTTAAGACCAACTGCATTTTTAGCAATTAAAGTAACGTGAAACGGCCTAGCAAATTTAACAACATTTTCACGGTCTATTAATTTTTCAAATTCTGTTGTTTTAAATATTTCATCTTCTTCAATTTTGGTTATCATTTTATAAAAACAACTAGCTGTACCTTCACTATCATAATCTGCTCTGTGATGTTTATCTTCATCCCATTCTACATTTAAATTACGTACTAAACTTGAAAGCTTATGATTTCTCCAATCAGGATATAACGTTCTAGATAAAGCCATAGTATCTATAACTGTATTTTCAAATTTCCTTAAACCATACTTATTACATTTACTCTCCATAAATCCAATATCGAATGCTGCATTATGAGCTACCATAGGAGTATCTTTTATATATTCTAAAAAACGTTTAAGTACATTTTCTTCACTATCTTGACCTACAAGCATTTCATCTGTAATTTCAGTTAACTTAACAATAATATCTGGCAGTTTTCTATCACATGCAATTAGTTCATCAAATCTATCAACTATTTCACCATTTTTAATTCTGACTGCACCAATTTCAATTAATTGATCTTTAACTGGACTAAACCCTGTTGTTTCTGTATCAAAAACAATATATTCTTGATCTTTAAAATTATATTCTTTCATGTTATACACTATTTTGGCTTCGGTATCAACAACATTCATTTCGCAGCCATAAAGAACTTTAAATTTATCTGCGTCTTCTTTACCGCCATTTATTTTCCATAGTGAATTGAATAAATCAGGGTATGCTTGAAGGACATTGTGATCGGTTACCGCTACTGCTTTATGACCTAAACCTGATGCAAATTTAACAAGAGAGTTTGCATCAATTACACCATCCATAGCACTCATCATTGTATGAGCATGAAGTTCAACTCTTTTTTCTGCTTCTTCATCTTTTATTTTGATGTCTTTAGATGCAATTATTTCAATATTTCTAATAGTAAAAACTAATTGTTTTAAATACTGATCTAATTCTACGTTACCATGGAAACGATACCATCCGCCTTTTTTTATTTTTTTTACTATTTTATTAAAAGCTTCTTCTTCAAATCTGACTAGTTTTGCCATATAACTATCTGTATTATCACTCATTTTTATATTTAGAATATACGCTGTTGCTTTTTGACCCTTTCTTGCAACTGCTTCAAAATCAAATATATATGTTTCTACAATAACATTTTTTGTTTCACCAAATATATTATTAAGTGGTGTTACATTACCTTCCTTATGTTCACCTAGAACTAAGGTTTCTTCTTTTTTCTCATATTTAACTGTTTTACTTTCCATAATAACATCTGATAAAGACTTAATATTTTCCTCTAGCTTAAAATTAACTAAATATGATTTTATATAATAATGGCGTAAAAACTTTTCAAGATTTTTTTCTTCTTCTTTTAGCAAATTTATTGATACGCTTCCATTTATATTTATTATTATTTGTTTATCAATAATTTCTAGATGTAAATCTTTAAGAATACTAAGCGATGGTTTTTCTAATATCAATTTTTCAATATAACTATTTACATAATCTTTTATATTATCTTCAGTTATATTTTTATAAGTAATTTTTGTTTTGCATTTTTTGTTTTTAATTCCTTTTTTACTTGCTTCATAAAGATTATCTATCTGACTTTTAGATGCTACACTTTGTTTATTAAGATGTACTTCAAAACTATCACTTTTTTTATTTAAAACAACTTTTTCTACCTCACAGTCATTGAACTCTTCAGAAGTAAATCCTATTGCATCAAAAAAACGTTTTAATTCACTGTTCATTTGATTTCCTACTTTCTTTTTACATTATTTATTATGACACTTATCTTATCATAAGATTTTGATACCTTGGCATCGATTAAAACTAAATCATGAAATTTTATATCATTTAAATAATTAATACTTTCTTTAAATGCTACTGCGTCATATTTTCCTGTTTCATCTGATATAGTTACAAAGGCCATGTCATCCCCTTTTTTTGTTTTTATTCTTTTTACATTATCTATTGTAACAATTAATTTAATATTTTTAAATATAAAATTATCTTTATTTTTAATTTTCACTATGTTTTTATCTTGATATTTACTTGAAGGGTGATTTCCCACATAAAATCCATAATATTCAAGTTCTTTTTTTCTCAAAAAATCTTCTTCATAATCTTTCTCAAATTTAAGTATTGGTTTATCTGTAAATCCTTCTAAATCTGCATAATTTTTTATTACGTCAATATTTATTAAAATGGTTTTACTATTTATTTTTAAGCTTCTTAATGCTCCGCTGTAAACTAATGTTTCAATTATTTTACTATTTAAACTTTTACATTTAACAAAAAAATCAAACAAGTCAGTATATGGTTTATTATTAAGAACTATATTCTCAATTTCACTTGTTATACCTTTAATAGATTTCAGTGGCATAACCAAGTTATTATTTTTTATGTAATAATCATTTTCACTAAAATTTATATCTGGTTTTATAATATTAATCCCTTTTGATTTTAATTCAATTAAATAACTTTCTGAAAAAGTTCCACCCTTTAAATCATTTAAAAGTTGAGAAGTAAAGTATTGTTCATAATATACTTTTAAGTATGCCATTTGATAACCTATTAATGCATATGCTACTGAATGTGATTTGTTAAAACCAAAATCCGCAAACTTTACTAATCTATCAAATATCATCATACTTATGTTTTTATCATAACCATTTTTAATTGCTCCATTTATAAATTTTTCTCTAGTTTTTTCAATCATGTTGTATTTTTTTTTGCTTATGGCTCTTCTTATAATATCTGCTTCTGACAATGAAAAATTAGCAACTAATACAAATATTTTGATAATTTGTTCTTGATATAAAATTACTCCATAAGTTTCCTTTAAAATTGTTTCAAGTCTTTTATCAAGATATTTTATATTAGATGGATTATCTCTACCAGTGATATACTCATCTAAGTAATCAGAAGGCCCTGGTCTTACTAAAGCTACTGCGGCAATTATTTCTTCGAAATTATTTGGTTTCAATTTTTCAAGCAATTTTTTCATAGCGTAAGTTTCGTACTGAAAAATGCCATCTGTTTTTGCACTTTTAAATACTTCAATTACTTTTTTATCGTTTAAGTTAATATTTTTTAAAATATCATTATTGGTTTTATTCATTATATTTGATATTATTGTTAAATTTTTTAATCCTAAAAAATCCATTTTTAACAAACCTAATTCTTCTAAGTAATCCATAGTAAAACCAGATTGAATATTATCATTAGTATTATAAATTGGAATTATATCATCTAAATTTCTATCACAAATAACTATTCCTGCGGCATGCGTAGAAATATTTTTCTTTAAATTTTCTAATTTCATTGAAATTTTATATACTTTTTTTAATTCCTCATAACTATCTAAATATTTTCTAATGGTTTCGTTATCTAAATTGTTTTTTAAACTTTTAAATCTATCAATATTTTTAATAAATTTATCTAAAAGAATATTATCTATTTTTAAAATTTTTCCAATTTCCCTTAATACAAGTTTGCTTTTTAACGTGTTATACGTAAGTCCAGTGGCAACGTTTTCTTTTCCATATTTTTTTCTTACATAATCTATTATTATATCTCTTTTTTCACTATCGAAATCTATATCTATATCAGGCATTGTGACTCTATCTTTATTTAAAAATCTTTCGAATAATAGATCATATTCAACCGGATCAACGTCTATTATACCAATACAATAGCATACTAATGACCCTGCAGCTGAACCTCTACCGGGACCTACTAAGATATTATTTTTTTTCGCATATAAAACATAATCGTATACTATCAGAAAATAATCTGTAAATCCCATATCATTTATAACTTTCAATTCTTCATCTAATCTTTTTTGATATCTTTCTTCTACTTTGTTATTGAGTCTTCGTTTTAAGCCAACATTAGATAATTTTTTTAAATACTCAAAAGAGTTTTTATTTTCATCAAATACGGGAATATATTTTTTTTCATATTTAAATTCGAGATTAATCAAATTAAGTAATTGATTTATTTCATGTTGTTTTTCTGATTCAATAGTTTCGATGTAATGTTTTTCGTTTAGTTTATTACTACCGCCTAAATAATTAAGATATTCTAAATATTCTATATCTTCTTTATTAAACATTTTTATTTCAGTATTATATATAACTTTATCAGTTATTATTAAAGAATTTGTTTTTTCTTCTTCATTTTTATAACCCAAAAATTTATGTTCAAAAAAATTAAGTTCCTTATATAAATTTATACTTTCGTATGGCATAATAACAATTACATTATTGCTATATTTTATTAAATTTGTTTGATCTAATGCATTACTAACTATTTGAGAATTTATTTTTAACAAATTTTTATAACCATCAAAATTTTCTGCATATAAATAAAGTTTATGATCTTTATATTTTATTTCTAATCCTATAATTGGTTTAATATTATATTGTTTACACTTATTATAAAATTCAATCGATGATGAGAGATTATTATCACATATACCACAATGGGTAACATTATTCGCATTACAAAAATTAATTAAATTATCTATTTTAATTAAACTAGAAAGTAAATAATAATCTGTTTTTACATTTAATAAAGTGTACTTCATAATTTCCTCTAAAATATTATATCATAATTAACTATTTTTATCTTCTATTAAACCTTCTTTTTATCTCTTCTTTTAAAGTTTTATCAGCGAATACATATAAACCTATTACTAGTATCAAAGATGTAATAAGAACTATAAATGCACTCCATCCATTTTTGTTCAAATTTAGTAAAAAAAAGATTATTGATATCAAACTTACTCCCACCACTGATAATATATATCCAAAATATTCTGAAAAAAATCTTTTTCCTCTTACAGCTAAAATTGTCAATATAATTATTACACCTAATGTTATAAATGGAAATACATACTCAGTAGACCACTGGTTCATTCCAGTTACAAAATCTATTATAACCAATAGCGATGAAGTATAGATATAACTAAATAATATTTTTTCACCTAAAAATACTTGTTTAGATAACAAATTATACTCAATATAAGTATACAATATAGATGATGATACAATTAATGACCAAAACACTTCACCTTTTTGATGAGTAAATAAATTTATGTACATACAAATTATAGCACTTGAAATTGCGACGAACAGACTTGTATTATTCACTATTTTCTTTTTAGATATTATGACATTATAATCTGGGTACTGTACAATTGACTTTTTAGTTTTATTTAAAGGTAAGTAACAAAGAGGACAATAAATTTCACTATCATATAAAGTTACTTTACATGTATTACATTTTTTCATTTTTTTCTCCCCAATTATTTGAATAAACTGTTAATTCACTTTTTATTATTTTTTTGATATTTGTGGCATAATTTTTCACTATTTTATTATCTTTTATACTTCTTATAAAATTAATAGATAAAGTCTCTTTGCATGAACAAATACCACAATTTATTGGACTTTTTTTAGTTGGATATAATAGTACTTCAGTGTGAGAAATATATTGTTCAAGTTCAGTTGGAAATTCAAATTGTCCTATATTTGATATTGTAATTGTTTTTTTTAATTCACCCATAAAATTAAATCCTACTGGAATCACAAAATTTTTAATCAGTAATGGAGTATGTTTAGTAAATATATTGTTGGACAAATGTATATTTTCATGAATAGAACTTTCCAATTTTTCTTTAGTTAATACCTCATTAAACTCTTTTGCAACATATTTAATAATATTTTCTAGTGAGTCTTTTTGTTTCACCTCGTACGATATATTTATTACTCCAAAAAAATTTTTGAGAGTCTTCGATGGAAAAATTTTTCTTAAATTAACTGGAACCGCTATAACTATAGGTTTGTTATCCTTATTTTGATAAGTTTCATGTATTGTATTTATCATTAAGGCAACTAAAAATACTGTAATAGTGCATTTCTTTTTCTTACAATATTCTTTTACACTTTTTATTGATAAATTTAGTGTAACAACATTATGTCCACCTTTTTTAAATTTATCTCCCTTGATTCTTAACGAATTTTTATTCCTTAATTTTATATTATTTTTATTAATTTTAACGTTATGGAAATAATCTGTAAAACTATCTTCATCATTTTTTTCTAAATCATCAAAAAGTAATACTTTACCTTCTGAAGGCACGTTACCATGCTTAATACATAAATAATAATATACTAATGACTTAATATATTCAGATGCACCACTTCCATCTGTAATGGAATGAAATGCCTCAACAGATATTCTATTACCATAATATAATACTTTGATATAATGATCTTTATTTTCAAATGAGACTATATTACTACATGGAACATCTTCTTCTTTTTCTATTCTGAAATTTAATAAATTTTCATCAAAATAATTCCAAAAAAAACCTTTTTTTAATTTCATGAAAAAAAACGAATATCTTTCATATATCATGTTAGCCGCTAATTGTAAGATCTTTGCATCTACAGGTTCGTTTAAAACAACAGCCACTCTAAAAACAGACGAATTATGCTTGTTTGAAACTGCTGGAAATAATTTAGCTGCGGTATCAAGCTTATTATAATTTTTCATAATTACCTCTCTTTAAGTATTTATAGTTAATATATTATATCACGTATGTTTTTGCTTGTATACAAAATTTATTTTACACGTTTTTCTCGTTAACAATTGACTTTTTGGCTAATATATAGTACAATTTTTATTGACAAAAGGAGGCACAAATATGGCAACAAAATTAACAACTAAAAAACCATTATCTGGTAATAAAAGATCTCATGCTTTAAACGCTACTAAAATGCAACAAAAGCCTAATTTACAAACTAAAACAGTAAATGGAGTTAAAGTTAAATTAAGTTCTAGAGAGCTTAAAACTTTAAATAAAAAAGCTACTAAAAAAGTTAGCAAAAAGGAAGCTTAATAATAAAAGAAGAAATATTTTAAATTTCTTCTTTTTTATTGTTTAATTAATTTTTCGATTTGTTCATTATAGTTATCACTTTGACATATAAATGATCCGCTAATAACATAATTTATATCTAACTGTGACAGATTATTAATAGTTTTATCATTAATTCCACCATCTACTGCTATTTCAAAAGTTTCTTTATTTTTTTTGCGGTATGCTATCAAACTTTCTATTTTTTCTGTACTCCTCGAAATATATTTTTGTCCACCTGCTCCGGGAACAACACTCATGATAAGAACTCTATCTATATCTTTATATAAGTCTTTAAAGTCCTCTATTTTTTCGTTTGGATTTATAACAATTCCAGGAGATATACCCATTTGTTTTAAATTATTTATCATTTTATATACATCTTCGCAAGTACTTGGATGAAAAAATAAATTTTTAACATAATAACTGTTTTTGAAATATTTTAGATATTTAACCGGATTATTAACCATTAAATGTACGTCTACTTTTTTTCTTGCGTTTTTAAGAACTTTTTTTATAATTGATCTCTTAAAATTTTTATTTTCAACGTATTTTCCATCCATAATATCCATATGTATATAATCCGCTATAGATAAATTTATTTTTTTTATTGTTTCTTTTAAATTAAACTTACTACTTATATAACTTACTGCTACTTTCATATAACTCCTTATAAAATTTTAAATAATTTTCGTATCTTTCTTTACTTATTTGTCCTTTTTCAACTGCTGCTTTAAGATTGCAATTTTCTTTGTCATGATTACAATCTTTATATTCACAATCTATAGTATCGAATTCTATAAAATATTTTTTTAAATCTTCTTTTTTTATGTCAATTAAATCAATTGAAGAAAATCCAGGAGTATCTGCGATAAAAAAATTATTTATTTTATATAATTCAGTATGTCTAGTTGTGTGAACGCCTCTTCCTAAAGCTTTTGAAATAGGCTTAGTTTCTATGTTGAGTTTATTATTTAATTTATTTAACAATGTGCTTTTACCAGCCCCTGTTTGGCCAACTAAAAATGCTATTTTATTTTTCATTACTTTTTTCAATTTAAATAGATTTTGATTAGTTAAGACATGGTATCCTATATTTTTATAATATCTAATGATTTTTTTAATTTCTTTTTTTTCAAAACCATTAATTAAATCTAACTTTGTAAAGACAAGTATTGGTATTATTTTTTTTGATTCTAATATTGCTATCATTCTGTCTAACAAACTTAATGAAATATCTGGAGCTTTTACACTCGTTATAACTAAAGCATAATTTATATTAGCTACTGCGGGTCTTACTGATTCACTAGTTCTTTCAAATATTTTTGTAATTATATTGCCTTCTGTGTCAATCTCTACATTATCTCCAACTAGAGGGATAATTTTTTCATGTCTAAATTTCCCTCTTGGAGTGCAAGTAAATTCTTCATTGTCTGAATTCACTACATATGAATTACTAATGTTTTTAACAATAATTCCTTTTTTTAACACAATTCATTTCCCTCACAATTATCTTGTTCTTCGGGTTCATCAGTCGGATTTGTAGGAGAAGTGTTTGTACCTTCATTGTCAACTACAGTAATTGTTAATGTTCTACCTTCATAAATTGGTGTTCCTTCTGAATAACTTTGCTTAGTTATTGCACCATCTAATAAAGTCTCATCTTTTATATAATTGATTTTCAAATTAATATTTTTTTCTTCAGCAAAATCTTCGATTTGTTCAACAGTATAACCTTCTGTAAAATCTGGATATACATCTAATTTTGGTGTGTATAATATTATACTATCTCCTTCTGAAAGTTCTACTTCTGCTTCAACACTTTGATCAATTATTTCGCCTTCTTCATATGTGTTATCATCTTCTTCATCTATAGTTTTTTCTTCTATTGTTACATTTAAACCTAATGCTTCTAAAGCACCCTTAACTTCTAAAGAATTTCTTCCTGTATAATCATCTATAACTAGTGAAATATCACCAAGAGATATGTATAATGTAACATCCGCACCTGTTTTTCTTTCACTTCCTGCTGCTGGTATTGTTTTTACTATTAAACCTTCTTCAATATCCTCATCAGTTATTTCTTTTATTTCATCTAATACTTTAAATCCCTCATCTTGTAGTTTTTTTATAGCTTCTGATGTACTTAAACCTGCTACATCTGGCACTACAACTATTTCAGCTGACGTTAAACTAGGTATCAATAAAACTACTGTAGTAATTATAACTATTAAACCAGTAAATATACTCCCTAAAATGATTAATAATTTATTTTGTTTCTTCAAATCATTTTTTGTTATTTTTTTAGCTATAATTTCCTCACCTTCTTCTTTTTCCGATTTTTCTTTTTTGTCCTTTTTAGGATCTGCAATTTTCATTACTTTAGTCTCATCATAATCTATTTCTGCATATTTATGTACTAATAATTTTTCATTTTCTCTTGATGAATCCAAACAAGTAGATAAATCCTCATACATTTCTCTAGCGTCACTATATCTATTTTTAGGGTTTTTAGCAGTTGCTTTCATAATTATATTAACAACACTTTGTGGCACATTAGATACATTTTCACTAACTAATGGAACACTCTCCTTTAAATGCTTTAGTGCTATTTCCACTGCATTATCACCAACAAATGGAAGTTTTCCCGCTAATAATTCGTACAAAACAATACCTATTGAATATATATCACTTTGTAAACTAGATGCTTTACCCATTGCTTGTTCTGGTGGTAAATAATGTACGCTTCCCATTACTGAATTAGTTTGTGTAAGCTGTGTGGCGTTCATTGCCACTGCTATACCAAAATCCGTAATTTTCACCAGGCCATTATCTAAAATCAGTATATTTTGAGGTTTTATATCTCTATGTATTAAATATGAGTCATGGGCTACAGATAACCCATTAGTTATCTGTAAAGCAATATCTACTACTTCTGCAACAGTTAACTTACCTCTTTTTTTAATAAGTTGTTTTAGATGTTTACCTTCAATATATTCCATAACAATGTAGTATTCACCATTATCTTCACCTACATCATATACTTCAACTATATTGGGATTACTAAGTGATGAAGCTGCTAGTGCTTCTCTTTGAAATCTTCTTACAAATTTTTCATCACTTGCTAAATCACCACGTAATACCTTTACTGCTACTTCTCTATCTAAAATAGTATCGTAAGCAAGATACACATTGGCCATACCGCCCTCACCAACACTTTTGATGATTTGGTATCTATCACTAATCTTTTGTCCCTTCATTATCACTAGTTATCACCACTTTCATTTAATAGTAATGCTACTGATATATTATCAGTTCCCCCTCTAGCATTACATTTTCTTATTAATTTACTAACCTTTTCTTCTATTGTAAGTTCATCATCTATTAAAACTTTTTCTATTTGATCATCTGTAAGCATATTTGTTAATCCATCAGATGCTAAAAGTATTCCTTCACATGTTTTATCTACATCATATATATCTATTTCAGCTTTTCCAGTTACACCAAGCGCTTTCATAAGAACGTTTTTCTTTGGATGATTTTTTGCTTCTTCACTTGTTAAATTACCTGCATCTACTAATAATTCTACTAGAGTATGTGGCTTAGTAACTAAATGTAAATTCCCTGATTTTAAAACATAACCAGATGAATCTCCAATATTTCCAAAAATTAAATAATTTTTAGTAAGTATCGCTACTACTAATGTCGTTCCCATTCCAGTTGCATTCTCATTGTTTTCTGCGAATGTAAGTATTTCATTATTGATGACATTAACATTATCATTAAGCCAATTTACTGCATCCAGTTTGGAACCAATTGATGGAGTTTCAATAAATCTTTTACCTAAATGAGTAAGTGCCATAGCTGAAGCTACTTCGCCTTTTCTATGTCCACCCATTCCATCTGCTACTACTAATAAATATTCATTTGTTTGATTTTTAAGAATAGTTACACTATCTTCGTTGTGATCTCTTACTTTTCCAGAATCTGTTAAATAAAATGTTTTCATTTGTTCACCTCTTTACTTCTTAGTTGTCCACATGCTGCTGATATTTTTTCTCCTAATCTTTTTCTTATTGTAACATCTATTTTATTTAGCTTTAAGACTTCTGCAAATTTCTTTACATCTTCCATATTACTAGCTAAATAATCGCTACTTGTTGAATTATATGGTATTAAATTTACGTATACGTTTTTCCCGTTTAACAACCTAGATAAATTTTTAGCAGATGCTAAACTATCATTTATACCTTTAAGCATTACATACTCTATTGTTATACGTCTATTTGTTTTTTGATAATATATATCTATCGCCTTCATTAGTTCCGTTAAAGGATATGCTTTATTAACTGGCATTATACTACTTCTTGTTGTGTCATCAGCAGCATGAAGAGATATAGCTAAATTTATTTGAAGTGGAAAATCTGCAAACTCTATAATTTTAGGCACTAAACCACAAGTTGAAACTGTAATATGTCTTGCACCTATTTCTAAACCTTTTGGTTCATTACATATAGTTAAAAATTTAATGATATTATCATAATTATCAAATGGTTCACCTATTCCCATTATAACAATACTTGATATTTTATTTTTAGTATGTTCTTCAATTAATAGTATTTGCTGAATCATTTCATTCACACTTAAATCTCTTACTTTTTTTAATTTGCCACTTTCACAAAACTTGCAGCCCATATTGCATCCAACTTGACTAGATATACATACAGATAATCCATATGGATGTTTCATAAGTACTGCTTCAATATATTCGTTATCACTTAGTTTAAATAAATATTTAGATACATTAGTATCTTCTTCTACTTTTTCAATCTGTATAAAATCAAAAGAAAAGTCTTCTTTTAATTTTTCTTTAATAGAATTATTCATATTAAAAAATTCGTCAACGTTAAATTTTCTGTGACGATATAACCACTCAGTAACTTGAGTAGCTTTAAATTTTTTTTCTGAAATTGACTCAAAATATTCTTCTAAGTCTTTCTTTGATAAATCAAATATATTTCTCATATAAATAATTGTATCAAACTATGTGGGTAAAGTCTATATTTACATAAATAAAATTATTTATTTATACATATAATTTATTGATTATTATGAATAAAAAAAATATATTTTTAACTTCAACTCTAATACTTGTTTTTGGAGGATTTATTACAAGATCTATCGGCTTTGTTATAAGAATAATTTATACAAGAGCCGTTGGACCAGAAGGAATCGCTCTTTTTTCGATAGTTATGCCAACTTACTCATTTTTAATAACTATTGCTACTCTTTCATTGCCTTTATCAATTTCTAAAATTGTTGCTGAAAAGAAAAAAAGAAGTGTATCAATCTTAAGTAACGCAATAATCCTTGTAGTTATCCTCAATTTTTTACTCGTTACTTTAACCATTATTTCTAGCGACTTTATCGCAAATAATTTGCTTCATGTACCAGAAGCTAAATTTTTACTTATCGCAATGAGTCTAACATTACCCTTTGCATCTATTACATCTATTATAAAAGGATATTTTTTAGGTAAGCAAAACGCTACACCTTATATGATATCAAATATTTTGGAGCAAATTCTTAGACTAGTTATCATTTTATTTTTAATACCTTACTTATTAAATTTTAGTGTTCTACATGCAGTGGTTGGACTTATTTTATTATCTGTTATCTCTGAAACTTTTAGTATAATTGTTTTTATGTTCTTTCTGCCTAAAAACATTAAAATAAAAAAGGAAGATTTAGTTTACAACAAAGATATAAAAAATAATATATTACAAACCTCAATTCCTATTGTTTCAGGCAAAATTATAGGCAATGTAGGATATTTTTTCGAACCAATTATCCTTACTAATTTTTTGATATTTTCTGGTTATTCATCAAATTTTATATTAGCAGAATATGGTGCATTTAATGCATATGCAATATCTCTTTTAACAATGCCTGCTTTTTTTATTCAAGCAATTAGTCAAACTATAATACCAGAAGTAAGTAAATTCAAATCTACAAATAACACTTTTATGATAAAAAAAAGAAGTATACAGGTTCTTAAATACACAACGATAATCGGAATTATTTTTTCTACTGGGATATTTTTATTTAGAGATACTTTACTAACACTTTTATATAATACCACTTTGGGTAGTGATTATATTAAAATACTAGCTCCATTTTTTATTCTTTTTTATTTAGAAGGTGTTTTATATTCGATACTCCAGGCTATTGGCAAAGCTAAAATAGCCTTTATGATATCGTTTAAAGGAGTTGTTATAAAACTTGTGTTTTTATCCATTTTATCACTATGTAAAATAGGTCTATATTCTTTGGTTATTGCTGAAATCATTAATATATTTTATATTGTAATTGCGAATTTAAATGTATTAAAAAAAGAGAATATTATTTAATTATTCTCCCATATATGTTATTTTAGCATATCCATGACCTGTATGTCCTTCACCTAAAGCATAGGTTCCACCTGATGGATTCGGCATTGCCACTTGACTACCCTTTACATTTGTCCAGTTGTACCCAGCTCCATCTATCATTACAGTATTATCAAATATATATCCTGAATAATGATGCGAACACAATTTGTCAGTCGTTCCAATTGTACAAGATATAAACATTTCTTTTCCATCTGCAGTTTCTGCATATGTTCCATCTAATTCATAGTTATGTATATATGCCCACTTTGTTTTATCTTCATTATATACTTTTACGTATGTTTCATAGTATGTTCTTGAATCCCCATAATATCTCCATAATTTAACAGAACTTAATGAATACGAAGTACCTAAATCAACTGTTGTTGATGTTCCCACACCTGCGTAATTAGCAGCAATATCAAATGTTCCATCTAACGCATTTGAATATGGCTTGGAAGATGCTTCTGGATAATTAATAGTTGTCAAAGTTTTATTCAAAGCTACATTATTACCATTTATATCATATGCCTGCATTTCGGTTATATGGTTATATGTATTTTTATCACTACCATTAGACCCAATTTCAATATATCTTATATCAAAATCAATTCCTCTTGGACTCTGATCGGTTTCACTTTTTATTGCTACTGCTCCTGTGTGTCCTGAAATAAATGATGAACCTCCACCGCCTGGCCACGATCCACTTAATAACCTAGAGCCACCTGCACCACCATAGTATCCTCCTCCTCCCGAAGAACTTCCATTGGAAACAGAACCACCTCCGTTACCACCAATTCCAAATGTACCGTTAGTTCCGGCAGAATATGAAGAATTATAATTATTTACGACTCCTCCAGATGTTTGAGTTCCTCCTGAAGCTGTATAAGCTATGTATGAAGTTGCATATCCAGAATCTCCAATTAATCCTCCAGCATAACCAGGATCATATATTGAATAATTTTTAGATCCTCCTCCTCCTGCACCTGACACCATTATTCTTGAATTTAATCCCAGTGCAGTATCCCAACTACCAGGAATTATCCTTATATCTGTTGCGCCACCTCCGGAACCTGCTACTGATGTATATGCTGCGCCACCACCATTGTATGCTCTTATAATTCTATCTCCATATTCACCTACATAAATATAAAAAGTTTCACCTTTCTCTAAATATATCTCACCAGCATTATAAGCTCCTTTTGAATTATATTCGTAAGTTCCAGAACCACTTGCTCCCCATGTTTCAAATTTATATGTTCCTGATGTTAATGCTGTGAACACTTGATAGTCTCCCGTGTAGTTATATTCACTTGTTCCTAAATCAAAATATGCATTACAGTTTGATACCTGAGTTGCAGTTGTAATTATCTCTTTATTTATATGGTCTACTTCTATACTTCCATTTTGACATGTACTTTTACTTTCGTTTAGTTCATATCCTCCATTTAGAAGTGTTTCTATTTTATAATCATTTGCTAATATATATTCACTTTTATCTGGTGTTTGTTTATACACTGTTACACTTGAGTCTGGAACTAAACTTGTTCCTTCTGCATCATAGTAAAACTCACATGTTGTCTTACCTTTTGATGATACACTAAATGTTTCATCTACTGCATTTCTTGTAAATGTTGCTCCATTTGTACAATTAGACTTTTCGGCATTATATGTATATCCACTTACTGGTGCATTCCAGTATGCTGTATATGTTCCATTTGCATTTCCTTCATCATTTCTATTTTCAACCATATATTTTATATTTAGATCTGGATTTTCATAATATTTTGTTTTTCCTGTAAATATATTTGTTTCCGCGATTACATTAAAGTATGCAAAAGATATTATGATTCCTATTACAAGAAGCATAATTATTATTAGTAGTCCCACTACTAAGTTTTTATTTTCCTTTACTATTTTTATTATCTTTTGCATTTATTTTCCTTTTTATTTTATTAATGTTATTTTTGCATATCCATTACCTAGATGACCTTGACCTAATTCATAATTTCCACCAAGTGGATTTGGCATGGCCACTTGACTTCCTTTTACATTTGTCCAGTTATATCCAGCACCATCTATCATTACTGTAGATGTAAATTTATATCCTGAGTAGTGAGTACTACATGCATTATTTGTTGTACCCGTTGTACATCCACTTTTAGGAGTCTCATTACTCGCACTTGTTATTGCTACTGCTCCTGTGTGGCCTGAGATGTATGAAGTCCCACCTCCACCACCTAATGAGAAACAACTGCCGCTAGTTCCAAGAGCGCCATAGCCACCATAGTAACCGCCTCCACCACCTGAGTGACCATTACAATATCCAGCACCTCCTGAATTTGCTCCATTACTGGCGATACCTAATGAAAATCCAGTTGTTTGGGTAGCGTTATTACCTCTATGACTAATATATGATTCATAAACATTAGTAGTGAGCCCGCCTTTTTCACTTATTAAACCTCCAGCATTACCTTTTTCGGAATCATAAGTATATCCGATCATATTTCCACCACCGGCTCCAGCAACCATTATTCTTGAATTTAAACTACTAGCTGAATTCCAGTCACCGTTTACTAATCTTACATCTGTGGCTCCACCACCTGATGCACCTCCTATATAACTAGAATATGGATAACTACCTCCACCGGCATTTCCACCAGAGCCGCCACCATTAAAAGTAGCTGTACCTCCTGCACCTTTTAGTTCGGTTTCATTCACTCCCCGCGTACCACTATAACCTTTTTCTCCTATGTAAAGATACAAATGGGTTTCTTCGTTAAGCGAAATTATTCCCGAAGTATATGCTCCATGTCCTGGGAAATTGGCTCCTCCCGATGCTCCCCAAAGCTCTATTTTATATGTTCCTGTTTCTGGCACTATATATTTTTGTTCTACACTTTTATACATAAATGTTGTAGTTAATTTATCGAAATATACATAACACTTTTCTGATCCATCCGCTGTTACACTTGCTGTTCTAGTTGTGTTATTCCAGGTAATTGATGCTCCATTTACACAGTATGTTTTTTCTTCATTATATATATAATCCTCTGGAAACGTACTTAAATCACTTTCAAAATATGTTCCATCATCTTCTTCTAACATTATTGCAAACAGGTTTGTATTTGTTTTTGTTTCTGGTTGGTAGTTTATTGCTACATAAAAAAGAGTTGTGGTTAGGCCCACAATTAAAAACAGTAGTATAGTAAGTGCAACTTTTCTACTTGTCATATCTTCACCTATTATATGTTCATTCTATCAAAAAAAGAGTCTATATTCAACTCTTTTATTCTCCCATGTACGTTATTTTAGCATATCCATGACCTGTATGTCCTTCACCTAAAGCATAGGTTCCACCCGATGGATTCGGCATTGCCACTTGACTACCCTTTACATTTGTCCAGTTATACCCAGCACCATCTATCATTACAGTATTATCAAATATATATCCTGAATAATGATGTGAACATAGCTTATCAGTTGTTCCAGTTGTACATGTTAAAAACATTTCTTTTCCAGCTGAAGTCTCAGCATATATACCATCAAATTCATAGTTATGTAAATATGTCCATTTCGTTTTATCTTCATTATATACTTTTACATAAGATTCATAAAATATTCTTCCATCTCCAAAATATCTCCATAATTTAATTGATGATAGTTTATAGGCTGCTCCTAAATCTACTGTTATGGAAGCTGTTCCTGTATTTATATAAGCATATGGACTAGTATCTTTATTCCCATCTACAAAATTTAAAAATGGATAAGATGTATTCTCTGGTCTATTAGATGTTACTGTTTTGTTTAATGCTACATTATTTCCATTTATATCATATGCTTGTAGCTCAGAATAATAATTTCCTGTATTTGAAGAGCTTCCATTCGAACCTGATTCTATATACCTTATATCAAAGTCTATTCCTCTTGGACTTTGATCAGTTTCGCTTGTTATCGCTACCGCTCCTGTATGACCTGAGATGTATGATGAACCGCCACCTTTTGAGTATAATCTGCCACTAAACCAGTAGTACACCCCTCCATAATATCCAGATCCTGTACCCCTCCAATGACCACTACCAAAAAAACCTGGATATGAGTAATTCGCTACTCCTCCTGGATCTTTATTAGATACTCCTCCATTTAATTGATTAGCTCCCATATTAATAGAATCAAAAATGCTAGTAGTCCAATTAAATGATTTAGTTGTTTCTGCTATCAATCCTCCTGCATGTCCTCCTCGATAGCCATTATCTATATATGGATAACCGCCACCGCCACCGCCTGAAATTAGTACTCTTGAATTCAAACTCAAATCATTATCCCAGTCACCTGCTATTAAGCGAAAATCTGTAGCACCACCACCTCTTGCTTCTTCATAATCATTATTAATTATATATCCATTATTAAATTCATAATCATTAGCACCGACATACACATAAATTATATCTCCTTTTTCTAAATATATAGTTCCAGAATTGTAGGCTCCATTTCCACCTGGATATGTCGAATAAACTTCACCACTTGCTCCCCAAGCTTCAAACTTATACGTTCCTGATGTTAATGCTTTAAACACTTGATAGTCTCCTGTGTAGTTATATTCACTTGTCCCTAAGTCAAAATATGCATTACAATTTGATACTTGCGTAGCTGTTGCAATTATCTCTTTATTTATATGATCTACTTCTATACTTCCATTTTGACATGTACTTTTACTTTCGTTTAGTTCGTATCCTCCATTTAGAAGTGTTTCTATTTTATAATCATTTGCTAATATATATTCAC
>CAYJBC010000002.1:3293-56755 GCA_964368535.1 uncultured Muribaculaceae bacterium | reverse complement strand
CCAGTATTAAAAACATTTTTTAATTTTGATGTAACTGGTGAAACTAAAGTATTAAATGGTTGTGAAAGCTAAGGTGAAATGATGAGAGAAGCACAAGGAACAACGTGGACTTTTGGTTTAATAGTAATTTTTATCATGCTATTTGCAGCTTTTTTAATATTAACTTTAAATTACACAGATGCATTTAGAATAAGAAATGATATTATATCAATAGTTGAAGAATATGAAGGTTTTTCTACTACTAGCCAAGAGATAGTAAGTAATTTGTTATCTTCAGAAGGTTATAATACTAGAGGATCATGTCCAGTCGCAGCAGAAGGTGAAAAATCGTATTACGGAGTAAGTGATTTAGATGGAACAACTGTAACTAAAGTTACAGATAACACTTCGTACTACTACTGTATAAAAGAAGATGAAGGAATTTTTGAAATAATATTGTTTTATAAATTTAATTTACCTGTAATAAACAACTTAATGACTTTTGATATTAAAGGAAGCACTAACCAGGTAATTGTCATTGCTGAATCTAATAGATTAAAATAAAGGAGAATTAAAATGAATGTAATAATATCGAATAAATATCAATCACTTTTAGGAACACTTAATATAGATGTAATTAAAAGTATAAATGGTGTATTTGAAGTTTCAGAATTAGTTAATCAATTTACACATTTTTTCTATAACAAAATGATTATAGATGTAACGGCTATTAAGGATTATGAAAATATTAATGTGATACAAGAAATATCGCTTAACTTTGATATGTCGAAAGTAATATTGTTATTAGATGATTCTGAAACTGTAAATTCACCTAAATATTTATCTCAATTAGTTTCAATGGGAATATATAATTTTACTAAGAAACCAGATGTAGTTACATTTTTAATTGATAATCCTAATTCATATAAGGATGTAGCAAGTTATCAACAGTTAAATGCAACTATTGAAACAGAAAAAGAAATTAAATTAAATACCAAAGTAGATAATACAAAAGGGTTTATTGGTCAAAGAGTTATAGGTATTAAAAATTTAACTACACATGCTGGAAGCACAACTCTTGCTTATATGTTAAAGATGCATTTATCAAAACATTACACAGTAAAATGCGTTGAATTAGATACTAATGATTTTATGTATTTTTCAGATAAGGATTTAGAATTTACAACTTCTGATAATATAAACTCATATATTGCAAACAATAGTGATAAAGAAATAATAATAGTTGATTTAAATAATTCACAAGGGTTAGTAAACTCAGAAACTTTGTATTTAATTGAGCCAGGTATTATTAAACTTAATAAATTAATTAAAGCGGATAATAAAATATTTGATAAAATAAAAAACGAAAAAATTATACTTAACCGTAGTTCACTTACAAGTAAAGATGTAACAGATTTTGAAAGAGAATCTGGTAGTAAAATTTTTGCAAATATACCAAACTTAGATGATAAAATGGATAAAGATCCAGTAATAACATCATTGCTTATTTCACTAGGATTTACTAGATTAAGTGAAAAAGATGAAAGTAAAGGCGTTTTTGGTATATTTTAGTTGACTTAAGTATAAATATTTTATAAAATATAAATAGAAAAAGGAGTGATTTTATGTTAACGTTAGCATTTTGCGCAGATACATGGTCAATATGGAAATTAATCGGAGATATTTTAACTATATTTAAAATAGTAATACCAGTAATTATAATTATAATGGGAGCTATAGATTTAGGTAAAGCTGTAGTATCAAGTGATGAAAAAGAAATTAAGAAAGCAACAAGCTCATTAATGAGAAGATTTATCGCAGGTATTATAATATTCTTTATACCTACAATCGTAAATGTAGTATTTAATATTTTAGATAACTTTGGAGAAGTAAGAAGTGATTACACTATATGTTCTTCGTGTGTAGCATCACCAAGTGGATGTGAAACAGAAGCTGAAACATTTTGTGCATATGATTCAGAAGGAAAAAGTACTTTAACAACAGAGGGTGAAACTGGAACTGACCCATGTATGGATAAAGATGTATTATTCCCAGATGCAGAATAAGAACTTTTAGTTCTTTTTTTTTGTAAACTTTACATTTTATTATTGACTATTAATATATAACTATATTAAAATATTATTATAGAAAAGAGAGAGTGATTTTATGTTAACATTAGCATTTTGTGCAGAAACTTGGTCAATTTGGAATTTAGTCGGAGATATTTTAACTATATTTAAAATAGTAATACCAGTAATTATAATTATAATGGGAGCTATAGATTTAGGTAAAGCTGTAGTATCAAGTGATGAAAAAGAAATTAAAAAAGCTACTGGTTCATTAATGAGAAGATTTATCGCAGGTATTATAATATTCTTTATACCAACAATCGTAAATGTAGTATTTAATATTATCGATAATTTCAATGGAGATGTTAAAGATGACTTCGTAGTATGTTCAAGTTGTCTATCATCACCAAGTGGATGTGAAGAAGCTGCTTTTAATCATTGTTATACTACTAACGAAGATGGATCTGTAACTTCAACTGGTGAATGTGGAAGTGTTGAATGGTCAACAATGAGTTCACCAGCAAGCGAATAAACAAATAAAAAAATGAACTTAATGGTTCATTTTTTATTTGTCTTCAATTTTAATTGTTTCAATTATATAATCTGTTAAATCATCACAAGATAAAGTAGTTTTTAAATTGTAGTTATTATCTTTAACATTAGTTAATGTAACATAACTATCTTTTATAATGCATTCATCTAAATCATATTCAAAATCAGTAAGATATTCGTTATCGATCAATACATCAATATTTACTTTAATACTTTCATTAAGCTTTTCTGGCAATTTTTCAGTTTCAAAATATTTAACCGAAGCATCGCTTACTAACTCTAAATTATCTTTTAATTTTATAGCATTTTCACTTAGTGGAGCAGTATTAATAGTAGTAGTTCTAAAAATAATTATAATAAGTATAGCTACAACTGCAATAATACCTATTTTAAGTAATAGTATTTTAATATTAATTGGTCTCTTAGGAAATTCTTCGTACATATAAATACTCCTCTCTAATTGGCCTTTATTCTATCATAAAAAAGTGTATTAGTCAATAGTGATATATTTGATACAAAATATATTCTTGTAGTAAATTTATATTTATGATATTATTTAATTAGAAGGTGATAATAATGAGTTTAATAGTTGAAAAAGTAAATAAAACTTATGGAAATAAAAAAGTAGTAAAAGATATTAGTTTTAAATTAGATAAACCAGGTGTATTTGGTTTACTTGGAACAAATGGAGCGGGTAAAACTACTACCATAAGAATGATTTTAGGAATACTTAACAAGGATAATGGAACAATTTTATGGAATAATGAAGAAGTAAACAGGAAGAGTGTAAATTTTGGGTATTTACCTGAAGAAAGGGGGTTGTACCCCAAAAGTAAGGTATATGATCAAATAGTATATTTTGCTAAACTTAAAGGTATGAAAAAAGAATTGATTGATAAAGAAATTGATTACTGGTTTGATAGACTTAAAGTAGAAGAATATAGAAATAGTTTAGCAGAAACTTTATCTAAAGGTAATCAGCAAAAAATTCAGTTTATAATAGCTATAATACATAACCCTGATTTAATTGTATTAGATGAACCATTCTCAGGGTTAGATCCAGTTAATGCAGAACTGTTAAAAAGTGTAGTTTTAGAGCTTGCTAATAAAAATAAATTTATAATCATGTCATCTCATCAAATGGATGCGATTGAAGAATTTTGTAGTGATATATTATTACTTAATAAAGGTAATACAGTACTCAAAGGTAATCTTGAAGATATAAAAGATACATATGAAGCAAATGAAGTAGTAGTCAGTACTAAAATGGATCTAAGTAAATATATTGATGATTTAAAATATAAATATACTAAAGTTAAAAATAATTATACTATTGATATAGCTAGTGAAGAAGATGCTGGTAAAATAATAAATAATTTAATCAAAAATAAAGTATCAATAAATAAATTTGAAATAAAAAAACCTAGTTTACATGATATATTTATTGAAAAAGTAAATGGAGGTAAGAAGTAATGAAAGATATGTTTGAAGTTGGTAAATTTACCGTTTTAGAACTTGTTAAGAAAAAAACATTTATTATTGTAAATATTATATTTATTGTAGTAATAATACTTCTGCTTAATGTAAATAGTTTACTATCATTTTTTGATGTAAATATAAGCGAAGCATTTGTTGAAAATGCACTTGTTTTAGATAAAGATAATTTATTGCAAGGAAATTTATTTGAAAATTCAAATACAGAAAATATGATAACATTTGATGTAGAAAAAACAAGCTACACAGATAGTGAAATTAAACAAATAATCGAAGATAAAGAATATGATTATATTGTTGAGTTGAAAGAAGAAAACAACGATCTATTTATCAAATATATATCTAGTACTGGTGAAACAACTTATAATTTTGAATACCTATTTACTAGTATAAAAGAAGTTTATCGTACGGTTCAGTTATATAGTTTAGATTTAACTGATGAAGAATTAGAAAGGGTTAATAGTAACTTTAATTTAGAATTAGTAAGTACTAATCCAGAAGAAGATACTGGAATAGTTGGTTCAAGTATTGGAATAATATTATCGTTTGTTATGTTTATGGGAATATACTTATTTGCATATCAAGTATCCGGAGCAGTTACTACTGAAAAAACATCTAAAATAGTGGAAACGTTATTAACATCTACAAGTAGTAAAAATATTATACTTGGTAAAACACTCGGAGTAGGACTCTTAGGTATCGCACAAATACTATTTTACATATTATTTATAGCCATCGGGGCATATGTATTCTTACCTATAGAAATAATCGAAGCAGTAACTAGTCAAATTAACATAATGGTAGTTGCTATTAGTTTTATTTATTTTGTTCTTGGATATTTGTTATTTTCATTCTTATTTGCTTTATCAGGCGCTATGGTAAACAGACTTGAAGATGTTAGTATAGTAAATACGCCAGTAAATTTAATCGCAGTAATTGGCTTTTATTTAGGTTATTTTACGGTATCAGACCCAAGTGGAATATTAAACAAACTAGCGTCATATATTCCTATTTCATCTATGTTTGCAATGCCATCAAGATTCTTTATGAATGTAGCCAGTGTTACTGAAGTTATAATATCAATTATTATATTAATTATTACAATAATAATAGTTGCTTATGTATCTATAAGAATATATTCAAATGCTATACTTAATAATGGTAGTAAAATGAGTATAAAAGGTTTAATAGAGTTGTATAGACAAAAAGATAAAGTTTAAATATTGAAATACCCGAATCTTATTTAAACTATAAATAGTTCCAATAAATAATATGACGTAATATAAAATTAATTTCAATTTGTTTGGTTTTTATACCAAACTTTTTTATTAGTTTGTTTAGAATCATATAAATAATATATCTATTTTTTTTATATAAAAAGTGATATAATTAAATGGGAAAAATATATGAATAAAGAAATTAAAAAAGTAATAAATAGAATAGAAAATGATGGATATGAAGCCTATATAGTAGGTGGTTTTGTACGTGATAAAATACTTGGAAGAAAATCACTTGATGTTGATATATGTACCAATGCTCTTCCTAAAACAGTTCATTCAATGTTTGTTGATAATACATTTAATAATTATGGTGGAATAAATTTAAAAGTGCATAAATTTAATATAGATATTACAACATATCGAAAAGAACTTAGATATGTAGGTAGAAAACCAGTTGAAATAAAATATATTAATAATTTAATCGAAGATTTACATCGTAGAGACTTTACTATCAATACCTTATGTATGAATCAAAAAGGTAAGATAATTGATTTAATGAACGCTAAGGGCGATATA
The DNA here is from genome assembly GCA_964368535.1 of uncultured Muribaculaceae bacterium. Taxonomy (GTDB): domain Bacteria; phylum Bacillota_I; class Bacilli_A; order RF39; family UBA660; genus CAKOSP01. Next base: position 50,865 of record CAYJBC010000002.1, on the reverse strand, counting down.
AAAAAACGTATAATAAAATCTGTTGGAGATGAAAATCAAAAGTTGATCGAAGACCCTCTTAGAATTTTAAGAGCTATAAGATTTGCATGTACATTAAATTTTACAATCGAAGAAAACTTAAAAAATGCGATAAAAACAAATGCTGAATATGTTAAAACTTTATCAAATGAAAGAGTTAAAGAAGAATTAAATAAAATACTATTATCTAAAAATTATTATTACGGACTAACATTATTAAAAGAATTAAATATTTTAGATAAATTAAATATAGATTTTAAAAACATAAAATATTCTAGTGATCTACTTGTAATGTGGAGTCAATTAGAGGCTCCCTCAGAACTTTTTTCTAAAAATGAGTACAATACCATAAATAAAATAAAAGAACTCTTAAACTATGGTAAAATAGATTATATAACTCTTTATGAATATGGATTATATTTATGTATGGTGACAGGAGAAATATTAGGTTATACACACAGTGGAATTGATAAAATATATAAAACTATGGAAATAAATGAAAGCAAGCCATTAGATATTAAGGCAGAAGAGATAATTAGTATTCTAGGTATAGAGCCAGGCAAAAAAATTAAAGAAGTGCAAAATGAATTAATTACTTTAATGCTTGAAAGAAAATTAAAAAATAAAAATAATGAAATAAAAAAATATTTATTAAAGCAGGGTGGAAAATGAGAAAAGATATAAAAAGATTTGTTATAGATACAACGTTTTTGAAATATATACAAAAAAAAGATTTAAACATTAATGAATTTTTACTTCTTATGTATTTTGAAAATGAATATGAACCAATATTTGATATAACACTAATTCAAAAATTTACTTCATTAAGCGAAGAAAAAATAATGGAAAGTTTTGCATCTTTAGTAGACAAAAAATTAATTTCTGTTGAGTTAGGTAAAAATGAAAGCAACAAAACAGTTGAAAAAATAGTATTATCGGATCTTTATGAAAATTATACAAAAGAAGTAAAAAAAGAAGAAAAAAAACAAAGTGCCAATGATATATATAGTATATTTGAAGAAAAATTTGGAAGAACATTATCAGGTATGGATTACGAAATAATTAAAGCCTGGCTTGAAAAAGATTTTACTGAAGAAATTATAATTGAGGCACTTAATGAGGCTGTGTATAATGGCGTAACTAATTTAAGATATATTGACAAAATATTATATGAATGGAATAAAAAAGGAATTAAAAACAAAGAGGATATTAATAATAAAAAGCGTAGTGAGGAAGACAAATCTTTTGAAACAAGCATTTTAAATTTTGATTGGTTAGACAATGAATAATATAGAAAAAAATTTAAATGAAATGTTTCCAAATCCTGTTTGTGAACTTGATTATAATAAGGATTATGAACTTTTAATAGCTACAATGTTATCTGCTCAATCTACGGATAAAAGAGTAAATCTAGTTACAAAAGAATTATTTAAATACTCTTTAGAAGAATTAAGTGATTTAGATTTAATAATTATTGAAAACATAATAAGATCAGTAGGATCATTTCATAAAAAAGCATTATTTGTTAAAGAAATAGCTAAAAGACTTTTAAGTGATTCTAAAGGCGTAGTTCCAAATAATAGAGACTACTTAGAAACCCTGCCTGGAGTAGGACGTAAAACAGTTTCAGTAGTTTTAGCTAATTTATTTAATGAACCATCTGTCGCAGTAGATACACATGTAACAAGAGTTTCAAATGTACTAAAAATTGTGAATAATGAAGAAAATGTATTAAAAATTGAAAGCAAAATAAAAAAAATATTTCCAAAAGACAAATGGAATAGAGTAAATAGCCAAATGGTTTTATTTGGTAGATATATATGCAAAGCTAAAAAACCAGATTGTCTAAATTGTAAATTTAATAAGGAATGTAAAAAAGTATCCAATTGAGGATACTTTTTTATGGTGTAGTTTCATTTTCTGGATCAGTTGAATCAGAATTATCTCCGCCAGTTACTGAATCATCAACATTAGAATCAGCTTTAGTAGTTACTTTTGTTGTAACTCCATCACTAGCCATACGTTTATAAACTGATAATGAGGTTTTAATTACAAAATTATAGGTAGTACCAGCCTTTATCTTATCATAAATAAATTCTTCATCTTCAGTAGTACCTAAAAGAGTTAGTGTACCATTAGTATCAAGGTATATTTCATATACGATATCACCCATATAATTATTGTTGTAAGATATTCTTTGTTCATAATACTTAGCAGCATGATCGCCATGAGTTTCATCAAATAAATCAGTTAAAAACTTAGGATCTAAATAATCAGGTGTATCTATTCCTTTCCAAGTAAGTTCTATTTCTGTACCATCGTAACTTGCTTTTAAACTCGTTATTTCATCAAGAGTTGCATACCTTTGTGATACTTCGGTAGGCTGTGTCCCACTTTTAAATTGTGCAGAAATAATTTCTTCTCCTGGAGTATTAGGTCCAGCAAGTTGAAGTGGATAAGTACCTTTTTCAACATCTACAGAAACTATATTAGCAGTAGAGTTACTAAATGTTTGATTAGTACTATAAAGTTCTTGTCCGACAGCTCTGCTTAAACCATTTCTAACAGGATTAGCAAGATTACTAGTTAAATAATATTCACTTGTAAGTATATCGTATCCAAGCCATGTTGCAAAAGAGTATTCAGGACTATAACTTATAACCCAGTTGTCTAAAATTGCTGAGCTTGGTAAATTCTTTTCTTCTAATTGTTTAGTATCAATAGTAGATGTACCAGTTTTAGCAGCTATATCAGTTCCAGTAACACTTATACCAGAAACGCCACTACCAACTAGCATACTATTAATTAAATAAGCAGTTTCAGCACTCATAGCTCTTTCTTTAGTATATTTATGTTCAACAGTTTCTTCTGTATCAATAATAACAACTTTAGTAACACTATAAGGTTCAATGTAATAGCCATCTCTACCAAATGCAGCATATGCTGCGCTAAGTTCAATAGGGGACACGCCATCAAATCCTCCGATAGATGCAGATTCATATAAATTAGCTCCATAATCTATTCCTAAATTATGTACAAAGTCCTCTATATAACCTAAATCAACTTCAGCTACTTGTTGGAATGCAAGTAGTGCAGGTATATTTCTTGATGCTACTAATGCATCTCTCATAGTCATTTCTCCCCAGAATTGATTATCCCAGTTTCTCATAGCAGCACCAGTAGAATAATTTGCTGATTCATCTAAGAAAAACGTAGAAGGAGAACTATTTAAATATTCTATATGCGGTCCATAAGCAAATATAGGTTTTGCAGTTGAACCAGGTTGCCTTTTTACATCAGCTCGAAGAGTTCCAGTAGGTTGATAATCAACACCACCACTAATTGCAACAATAGAACCATTATCCATATCTGTAATAGCCATACCAAATTGTAAATTACCATAACTATCAGGAATATCATAACTTTCACCAGTTTCAACTTTATGAAGTATTTGTTGAACTTCAGGATCTATTGTAGTATATATTTCCATTGGTACATAATAAGGGTTAAGTCCATCAGGATTAGCATCGGATTTAGTCATTTCTCTAACTTCATCCAAAACGTAATCTATCGGAGCTTGTAAATAATTTGAAGTAGTTTGTGCTTGCTTTTTTAAAAGAGATTCTACAGGAATTTCTAAAACAGCATCTTTTTCATCTTCAGAGATATATCCATGTCTTACCATAAGTGTTAAAACAGTTTCTTGTCTAGATCTAGCGCTATCAGGATTTCTATAAGGATTATGTGCATCAGGTGCCTGGAACATTCCCGCAAGAAGTGAAGCCTCTGCTAAAGTAAGTTCACTAACTGATTTACCAAATAAATATTGTGATCCTTGCTCAACACCAGTTATTCCAGTGTAGTTAACGTTATTATCATTTCCTAACCATTGTGAATTAACATAAAATTCAATTATTTCTTCTTTAGTATAAGTGCTTTCTAATTTAAAGATAGACATATATACATCTGTAAGTTTTCTTATAATTCCATCAAGACCACTAGTTGCATTTGGATCAGTGTAAGTATTTTTTACTACTTGCATTGATAATGTTGATGCACCACCTGCATCATCATTGCCTAATAGCTGACCAATTGTTGCAACTACAAATCTAGGTGCGTCTAAACCAGTATGTTGAAAAAATCTTGAATCTTCTGTAGCAACTATCGCATCTATTAGTACTTGAGGAAGTTCTTCATAACTAACTAGTTCTATATTATTTTCCCCAGTACGCATAAGTTCGTTACCATTTACATCATATATAATTGTAGCTTCTTTTTCATATAAAAGATCAGTATTAAAATCAGGTGCAGTCATTATTACATAAAGACCAAGTAACAAAACAACAGTAGTTACACCAATTGCTCCCAATAAAACAATACCAATTATAATATTTTTAATACTAATTTTTTTAGTTTTAGTTTCAATTTTTTTAGTTTTTTTCACTTTAGTAGCCTTAACTTTTTTATTTTCCTTTTTATTTAATTTATTTAATATTTTTAGTTTCATTTATATTCCTCCAATAATTTATCTAAACCAATTATATAATCAAGCCCTTTATTATAGTTATAATGTATTTTATGAGCATTATCATCAATATAACTATAAGGTATACTTTTTCTTTCAAAATTATCTATAAAATTTAATATTTTATTTCCATCAAGAATAAAGTAATTACCATTCATATATAGTATTATAAATGCAATGCCTCCATGATTAATAACATTTTTAATATGAATTAATTGATGATTATGTATATTAGCAAGAGAAAAACTTGTTTTTGATTTTGTTTCTTTTGCGTCAAATTCAATGTATTTACATTTATATATTCCATTGTAATCTAGTGTAGATTGTTCTTTAAAATATGCATCAGTAATTTTGGTTCCCACTGATTTTACAATACCAATAGGTGTAGGCTTTTTATAAATAATAGCAATATCTTTTTCTAAGTAATAATTGTTGGCTTCATTAATAATACCTTCTAAAGCCATCCCTCTATTAGAATAAGATTTATATTTATTACTATTTTTCTTAATACTATTTGGATAATTCACCATATCACCTTGATATATATTATAACATATTTTTTTAAATAAATCTTTATATAAATATTATTTTTTTTTGATATATTTTGTCGAATATAAAAATAATTTAAATATTTGTTGTAATATATTACTGGAGGATAGTTATGAGGGTAGATTTTTTCATAAATGAAATTATTAATAAGGTAAATAATGCAAATCTAAAAATTTATAATTTGTCTAAGCATCTTGACAAAGATGGTGAAAATCAAGTATAATTTTTATTGTTAGAAGGTGTTTTTGATGTACAGTGATAGAATTTATTTAACTCCACAGGAACTACTTGAGTATGAATTTAAGATAGATGCACGTGGATACAGACCTCAAGAAGTAGATAAAGTTCTTGATATGGTTATAAGAGATGAAACTGAGTATATTAGTACAATAAAGCAACAAGAAAAACAAATTAAAGATTTAACTGATGATAATATTAAACTTAAGCAAGAGTTAAGAAGAACAAAAATGGATATGGAAGAAATGGGAAAAATAGAACATTTATCCGCACCCAATAATGTTGACCTTCTAAAAAGAATTAGTCAGTTAGAAAAAATAGTATACGAAAAAATAGATTAAAAACTGGGCAAATGCTGCATGCAAAAGTATGTAGAGGAAAGTCCATGCTCGCATAGACTGCAATGTCTATAGTGTTTGTGTACAGGGAAAAAATAACCTGTAGTAGCTTCGGTTAACGGCTTTGAAATAACCTTCAATGGTTAAAGTAAATATAAAAGTGCCACAGAAACGAGTTTTTTAGGAAACTAAAAAAATGAAACGAGGTAAACCCCGCAAGCGAGAAACCCAAATTTTGGTAGGGGAACTTTTACAAGGGAACAAAACTAAGTAAAAGGCTATTTATAGCAGATAAATATTTGCCGCTTTCCACTGGAAAGTACAGAACATGGCTTATAAGTTTTTATTTTTATTAAGTATATTATATAAAGGAGTGAATTAAAAGTGGACGAGATAGGTACTCTACTTAAAGAGACAAGAGAGTCCTCAGGGGTAAGCATAAGTGAAGCTAGTAAGGATTTAGATATAAACGAACTCAGTTTGGAAAACATTGAAAGTGGAAAAATAGGTTCATTTAAGGATGTTTTCGAATTAAAAAAGCTAATTTATGATTATTCTAAATATCTAGGATTAGATTCAGATAAAATAATAGATGATTTTAATTACTATTTATTTGAATATACTTCTAAAATACCAGTTAAAGAACTTGAAAAAACAATAGAGTTAAAAATAAAAGAAGAGCAAGAAGAAAAAGATAAGGTGGCTTCACCTTATACTAAAGTTAAGAAAAAAGCAGATAGTAAGTATTATATACTAGTGTATTTTTTAATTGCGCTTTTAGTTGTTCTTGCTGTAATATGGGCTGTAAGACAAGTTACTATTGCTAGAGATTCTGCAACAGTAATAAATTATATAAGATAAAGGAGTATTTGTATGAAGTTAAATTTACCTAATAAAATAACAATAGCAAGAATTATTTTAGCATTAATTATATTAATTATGTTAATGGTGCCTTGGGAAGCTTTTAATGTTGACTGGCCAGTATATGTTTATAAAGATACGTTAATAAGTTTAGAATATATTGTCGCAGGAGTACTATTCTTAATTGCATCATGTACAGACTTTTTAGATGGTTACATAGCTAGAAGTAGAAACTTAGTAACTGATTTTGGTAAAGTAGCAGACGCAATTGCAGATAAGATTTTAGTTAATGGGTTATTAATTATACTTGCATATGATAGAATTATTCCAGTAATTATCCCTGTAGTAATTATAACAAGAGATATTATTACAGACTCTTGTAAATCTATATGTGGTAGTAAAGGTAGTGTAGTAGCAGCATCAAACTTGGGAAAATTAAAAACAATATTTATGATGGTTGGTTTAACACTTATATTATTTTATGATTTCCCATTTGCATTACTAAATATAAATGTTGCTGAAATACTTCTTATATTAGCAACACTTTTATCAGTAATATCTGGAGTGGAATATGTATATAATTCGATGCCGTATTTATTTCCAAAGGACAATTAATTGTCCTTTTTTTAATGAAATAACCTATAACCATTTTATTCTTTAGAATAATATATGTTAGAGGAGGATAGTGTATTATGAATAATTATTATGAAGGATATACTGGAAATGAATTTATGAAAGAAACAAATATGGAAGGTATGACTGAAGCAGTAGAACCAAATATGATGCATAACGAAATGCCAATGGGGCAATGTTGTAATCCATGTGGTATGCCAGTTAGCTGCGAACCAGTTTATGAATGTCCACAAGAAAGAGTTTGCCACAAATACATTAATTACGAGGTTCCCCACATTATGCCATGTAACACTAGGGTAATAAATCATCATGTATATAAGCATACTTATAGACCTTGTTACTCATGTTGTGAAGAAAATGTAGTATGTAATGTTTACGGACCAAAATGTTGTTAAAAATCTCAATTGAGATTTTTTTATTTTAGTACTTGAAAAGAATTTAAAATTATGATAAATTATTGATACTTAAAAAGGTGAGTGGATATGTCAGTTGAATTTATGAAAGAATTTATTAAGTTATATGAGCAGGAAATCGAAGATAGTGGGGTATATAGAAAATTTGATTATTTAGACCTTTTTGAATTATTAAAAAAATATGATATCCAATTTAACTCTGAAAACATGAAGAGTATATGTAAAGATATCTGGAAACATCCATTTGAAGGAACAATAATTACATTTGTAAGAAATTTATCAATAGTTAATAATCGTGAGAAAAACGAATATTTAATTAAAAGCTTTTTTCTTGAAAATGAAGATTTAAAGAAAAACTTAGGAGAATTTAAATTTCAATCAAGAATGAAAAAAACTTATGAGTATTTAACATCAAAAGGATATCCTTCCGATGAATATCTATTATTAAAAGATGCATATAAGAGGATTAAAAATAGAGAGACTAATTTTAATCCAGTGAGAAAAAAAATAAAAAAATAGTTGCATTTATGTTACAAAAGTGATATTATATATGCAACTTTTATAGTTTTAGGGGGAAATATGAAAAATATTGAAGAATTAAAAAAGGAATTGATTAAATTTGAAGAAGAGAATAAAAAAGCTTTTCAAGAAGGAAAAACATTAAATAAAAAATATGACAGCATAGATTTTTTAAATGTTTTATATGCCGGAGTTGGTTCAAAAATGAGTTTAAATACCTTAAAGTCATTATTAGAAAAATTGGAACCTAGATACGCTCCAGATACAATGCTTACAAGAACTAGCATAGATTCTTATGATGATAATAAAAGAGCATATGTAACAAATATCAGAAATATTGCAGGGAAATTATTACAACAAATGTCAGATAAAAATGAAAATGTATATTTTAATGCAATAAAATTAGCTGAATTTTGGGATGAAAAAACTGTTTTTGCTAAAATGTATGAAAAGTTTTATGTAGAATCAACTCAAGAAACTAAAGTAAAAGCTTCATCAATACTTGAAGAATATGGATACCCTGTGTGTCCACTTACACTAAGTGATATGACTAACAGAATATTACTTGATGATTTGAAAAAACAAATGGAGTCAACTTTAAATTTTGAAAATGCAATAAATAATAAAAAAAGAGGATAAAGTCAAAAGATTTTATCCTTTATTTTTGTTCTAAAATAAGTTATAATAAAATTGGTGATAGTAATGAAGAAAAATGGATTTTCAACAATAGAAATTTTAGTAGTAGTCGTAGTATTTACAATTGTTTACTTTGTAGGAGTAACGAGTGTTTCATATGCATTTAACACAGATGAAAATAAAGAAAAATATGATGACATTATTAATATTATTGAATTACAAGCAAAATCATATGCCGAGAATACTCCTGATTTATTTACTGAAGAAGATACAATATATGTATATGTTAAGGATTTAATCGAAGCTAATTACTTAGTCGCTGATGAAAACGGAAAAATAATTAACCCTGAAACTCCTAATAAAGATTTAAATGATCTTAAAATTAAAATCGAAAAAGAAGGAGAAATTATTAAAACTAACTTAGTTAAAATTTAATTGTAAACAATTTGTAAAAATTCAATTGAAAATAGTATGCTTCTAAACAATATATAGTAAAATATTATTGTAAGGGAGTGATTTAGATGTTATATCCATCAATTGATAAGATGTTAACTATAGTAGATTCTAAATATAAATTAGTACATGTTGCTTCACAAAGAAGTAAACAAATGCTTGAACATAGTCATTATCAAATGAAAGAGTGTGACTACACTAATAAAAAAGAAATTGGTAGAGCTATGGAAGAGTTAAATAGTAATTTAATTAAATTAACAGAAAAAAAATAAATTTACCAAAAAAGCTTGATTATTAAGTCGCCATATGATAAAATAATCTTGCTTTTGGGGAATTAGCTCAGTTGGCTAGAGCACCTGCCTTGCACGCAGGGGGTCAAGGGTTCGAGTCCCTTATTCTCCACCAAAGTGATTATTAAACGCAGTAAAATGCGTTTTTTTTATCTAAGAGAGGAACACGTTTATGACAACTGTATTAGATGTAAATTTAAAAGAACAATTAAGTCGTAATCATAAGAGAAATCATCATTATATAATTGAAAGATATTTGTTAAATTCAACTGACGCAGATTTAGATTTAAAAATAAAAGAGGTAGTACTTCTTTTTGAAGAAGTGTATAAAACACTTGAAGAACAACAAAGAAGATATTTAGTATCAAAAATATCGAAATATTCAAAAATAGATATTATACTCAAAGAAAAAAGAGTGTTTCTAGCAAAAGAAATTTTAAAAGAAGAAGATGTGAATTATTCAGGCATAACGCAGTTGCTACATATTTTAAAAACTGAAACTAACAGTTTTGAAGATATAAAAAATGTATATGAAGTTTTAATGAAAAAATATTTCTTTTTTCTAAAGCATAAAATTTATAATGAAAATGTATTTAATTTTAATGAAGAAGAACTTATTAAAACAAGTGAATATATAAAAAATTCTTATGAAGATAATAAAAAAGAAATAATAAAAAATTGTGTTGTTAATGCACTTTTATCTACAGCCTTTAGTAATTTACATAAAACAAAAACATTTTTAGATGATGTGTATATATCATATTTCACTCATTTGTATAGTGATATTATGAAATCAGAGAACATTGGTATATTAGATGCAGGACTACTAAATGCTGGAAGCTATTCAGTTGTATATAAACTTGGAGAAAAAATTCTTAAAATTGGTAATATAAAAAACATACATGAACTACCCAATAGTAAATATATATTACAACCTGTTTTAAGAAATTATATAGGTTATAAAGACACTGATAATTGTTATGTAGAGTTAATGGAATATGTTAATATTTCTGATAGTATAACTGAAGGTGAATTATACACTTTATATAAAAATTTAAGAGAAGAAGGTATTATCTGGACTGATCCAAGAAATAATAATGTAGGCAAACTATTAAAAGATAATTATTGTTATATAAATGGTGAAGTCGTTAATATAAATCAAACAAACAATGGATTTGATAAAAATAACGTTAATGTATTAAAAAAAGGAGATTTAGTAGTTATTGATATAGATCATTTATATAAAGAAACTCCTGATCTTGAAATAACTAATGGAAATTTTATGTACGTTATATTTGAAACAAGGTATCAAAATGAGAAATCAGAAAGAATTAGAAAAAAATAAACGCGTAAAGCGTTTTTTTCTTGTTAAAAATAATATTTATAGTATATAATAAATATACACGAAAGGATTATTTATGAGCATAATTACACTTTTACCAGCAGATAACTATAAAGTAATTAACAAAACTATTTTAAATGATTTTGATCGCAGAATAATAGTGTCTTTTTATGCACCAATAATTGGTCCTGTGGCTACAAATTTATATTTAATATTATGGCAAGATTTAGAAAAATTAGAATTGTTTAGTAGAAATTTAATACATCATCATTTGATGAGTATTTTAAAATGTAATTTAAAAGAGATAAAAGAAGCTAGAGAATCACTTGAAGCTTTAGGTTTGGTTAAAACTTATGTTAAAACTGGCGATATAAACGAATATGTTTATGAATTGTATTCACCGCTTTTACCACAAGAATTTTTTAATCACCCGGTACTTAACGTAGTTTTGTATAATAATATTGGTAGAGAAGAATACGAAAGATTAAAAGTATTTTATCAAAAGATAAAAGTAGATACCAAAGAATATACTGAAATTACAAAAAATATAGATGAAGTTTATAAAAGTGATAGTTTTAAAATCGCAGATGATTCAAGAAATAGGGAAACTAAATCGTTAAATGTTTCTGAAAAAATTGATTACGACATGCTTTTATCTGCAATGCCTAAAGGTGTTATAAATGAAAAAGCCTTTAATAAAAAAACAAAGGAACTTATTAATTTATTAGCTTTTATATATGATTTAGATACAAATAAAATGGTTGAAATAGTTAGAAGTGTATTAAATGAATTTGGTATGATTGATAAATCAGAATTACGTGTAGCAGTGCGAAAACATTATCAATTTAAAAATAATGCATTACCAACACTTGTTTATAGAGCACAACCAGAGTACTTGAAAAATCCTGCCGGAGATAACTCAATGAAGGGTAAAATTATAGCCTTATTTGAAAATACTACGCCTTATGATTTTATAAAAGGTAAAAACAAAGGAGTTAAACCGACAAATAGAGATTTAAAAATATTGGAATTATTGTTGGTAGATTTAGAATTATCCCCAGCTGTGGTAAATGTTTTAATAGATTATGTTTTGCGAAAAAATAATAATAGACTTACAAATGCTTATGTTGAAACAATCGCATCTCAGTGGAAAAGAGCAGATTTAAAAACAGCAAAAGAGGCAATGGAATTTGCAGAGAAAGAACATAAAAAATATTCTAAAAAAAGTATAGGAAATCAGAAGAAAGAAATTAAAGTACCAGTTTGGTTCGATGAAAATATTAAAAAGGAAGCAATTGATATCGAAGAAGAAGCAGAATTAAAAGATTTGTTAAAGGAGTTTAAATAATGGAAGGTCTTAAAGGAATAATTACTAAAGAAAATGAAATGTCAATTAATAACGTTTATTTAAATGCACTCAAAGATAAAGACTTTAATGCAATAGTTAATAAATTAAAATTAAATGAAAATATCATTAAAAGAAATGTAACTAAAATAGAAGACACTATTAATGAAATCAGAACTTGTAAAAAGTGCAGTGGTTTATATGATTGTAAGAATAAAGTAATAGGGCATGTTTTCTTTCCGGAAAATAAGGAAGATACTTTGCAATTTGCTTATACACCATGCAAATATCAAAAAGCATTTAATTTGGAAGCTTTAGAAAAAGAAACTAGTAAAAAGGTTTTAGAAACTGCAAGAATGAAAGATATAGATATAACAGATAAAAAAAGAGTCCCATTAATAAAATGGATTAAAAATTTTTATGATGAATATAGTCCAAATAAAAATCAAAAAGGCTTATTTTTACATGGGTCATTTGGTTCAGGAAAAACATATTTAATATCATCTTTATTTAATGAGTTAAGCGATAAAAAGTATGCAACTTCAGAAATTGTATATTTTCCAGAATTTTTAAGGAATTTAAAAGAAGATTTTTCATTTTTGGAAAATAAAGTAAATAAACTTAAAGAAGTTGATTTATTACTTCTAGATGACATAGGAGCAGAAAATGTTACCGAATGGGGTAGAGATGAAATTTTAGGAGCAATTCTTCAATATCGAATGAATGAATCAAAAACAACGTTTTTTACATCTAATTTGAGTTTAGAAGATTTAGAAAAACATTTAGCAGTAACTAAAAACAGTGATGATAAAGTTAAAGCTAGAAGAATAATTCAAAGAGTAAAACAATTAACAGAAACTCTAGAATTACAAAGCGAAAACAGAAGAAAATAAATAAAAGTAAACATTTGTTCGTTTTTATATTGACAAGTGTTTTTTTTTGTTATACAATGGCATTGTATCAGAGTTACATTAGGAGGAAAAATGAAAAGTTCAAAAGATAGTAAGAACAAAGATAAGACTTTGGAGGCGGTTTTAGCCGATATAGAAAAGCAATTTGGAGCAGGTGCAATAATGAAGCTTGGAGGAGATGAACATATTGAAATAGATGTTTGTTCATCTGGTTCACTTGCACTCGACGTAGCACTGGGTGTAGGAGGGTTTCCAAAGGGAAGAATAATAGAAATATATGGACCAGAATCAAGTGGTAAAACAACGGTAGCTTTAGAAGCTGTAGCAGCAGTACAAAAAGTAGGAGGAAGAGCAGCATTCATAGATGCAGAACATGCACTTGATCCAGTATATGCTAAAGCATTAGGAGTAAATATAAATGAACTTTTACTATCGCAACCAGACACAGGAGAACAAGCACTTGAAATTTGTGAAGCGCTTGTTAGGAGTGAAGCAGTTAACATTATAATTATAGACTCAGTTGCAGCATTAGTTCCACAAGCTGAAATAGATGGAGAAATGGGAGATTCTCATGTAGGTCTTCAAGCAAGACTCATGTCACAAGCATTAAGAAAATTATCAGGTATAATGAACAAAACAAATACGATAGCTATATTTATAAATCAATTAAGAGAAAAAGTAGGAGTAATGTTTGGGAATCCAGAAACAACACCAGGAGGAAGAGCTCTTAAATTTTATTCATCAATTAGATTAGATATTAGACGTGGTGAACAAATTAAATTAGGAGACCAAATCTTAGGGAATAAAACTAATATTAAAGTAGTAAAAAATAAAGTGGCACCACCATTTAAATTAGCACAAGTTGACATTATGTATGGTGAAGGTATATCTAAGGAGGGCGAATTAATAGATTTAGCGTCTGAACTAGGAATAGTTGAAAAAAGTGGAGCGTGGTATGCTTATAACGGGGATAAAATAGGTCAAGGTAAAGAAAATGTAAAACAATTTTTGAAAGAAAATCAAGATATGTTTTCTGAGATAGACCAAAAAGTAAGAGATTATTACGGATTTAAAAAGAAAAAAGCAGATAAATAAAAAATAAAATTCTAAAAAACCTTGCCAAATGAATAAATAACTTTTATAATAAACTTATAGAAGTTATTTTTATTCTATGAAAGAAGGAGAAAAAATGGATAAGATGTATTTACCATTTTTAACTCTATTTCTTGGTTTAGTAATTGGATTATTTATATCATGGTTAATAAATGTATTAAAAAAAACAAATACTGAAAAAAACGCTAATAAAATTATAGATGAAGCAAAAAAAGAAGCAGATAAATATAAAAGAGATAGTTTATTTGAATTAAAAGAAGAATCTCATAAATTAAAACAACAAACTGATATTGAAATCAAAGAAAAAAAATCTGAAATTAAAGAAAGTGAAGAAAGATTATTATCAAGAGAAGGAAGTCTTGATAAAAGAGAAGAAATGCTTCACAAAAGAGATAGTTTAATAGAGGAAAAAGAAAAAAATTTATTAGCAAAACAAACAAGTTTACAAGAAAAAGAGGAAAAAATGGACAAGCTACTTAAAGATGAAGTAGCACAGCTTGAAAAAATTTCTGGTTTAAGTAAAGAAAAAGCAAAAGAAAAAATAATGGAAGTAGTAGAAAAAAATACTGCTTTAGAAATTGCTGACTATATTAAAACAGAAGAATCAAAAGCAAAATTAGAAGCAAATGAAAAAGCAAAACAATTAATAGTAGGAAGTATGGAAAGATACTCTGATGATGTAGTTGGAGAACAATCTGTATCAACTATTGATTTACCAAGTGATGATATGAAAGGTAGATTAATAGGTAGAGAAGGTAGAAATATCCGTACTATAGAATCAATCACAGGTGTTGACCTTATTATAGATGACACACCAGAAACTATTGTTATATCATCATTTGATCCACTTAGACGTGAAATTGCAAAAGTAACAATAGAAACATTAATAAAAGATGGTAGAATACATCCATCGAGAATTGAAGAAGTTTATGAAAAAGTTACAAATGATATTAATTCTAAAATCTTAGAAATAGGAAATAAAACTATTACAGATTTAGGAATTGTAAAAGTTGATCCGGAAATAATAACTTTAATAGGTAAACTTCATTTTAGAACTAGTTACGGGCAAAATGCTTTAAAGCATTCGATAGAAGTAGCAAATCTTACTGGCCTTATGGCATCAGAACTTGGTGAAAATGTAAGTTTAGCTAAAAGAGCTGGTTTAATGCATGATATAGGTAAATCTATAGATTTTGAAATAGAAGGATCACATGTTCAAATCGGTGCAGATGTAGCTAAAAAATATAAAGAAAATGAGATTGTAATAAATTCTATCGCTTCACATCACGGAGATGAAGACGCTAAAAGTATTATTTCAGTTTTAGTAGCAATCGCAGATACATTATCAGCTGCTAGACCTGGAGCTAGAAATGATTCATTAGAAAATTATATTAAAAGATTAGAACAACTTGAAGAAATAGGCAACTCTTATGATGGTGTTGAAAAAACATATGCAATGCAAGCTGGAAGAGAACTTAGAGTTATGGTTAAACCAGGCGAAATTGATGATGCGAATAGTTATAAAATAGCTAGAGATATCAAAGAACGTATTGAAAAAGAAATGCAATATCCTGGAACTGTCAAAATAACTGTTATTAGAGAAACAAGAGTTCAAGAAGAAGCAAAATAAAAAATACTGATTATTTCAGTATTTTTTTGTGTAATCTTTTATATACATAGGCATGATTTTGGTAATCTGTAATCTGTCTTGGGTTGACTTTATATTCGGTAAATACATCCAGAATAGTTTTTTGTATAACTTCTGGTGTAAGAATTGAAAAAGTAGATAAAATAATATTTCTAATATCACTAGAACCATTTTCTAATACATAGTTTAAATCTTGTAATATAGCATTGTAATAATAATTTAGTCTAACATTTCTTTTGTGTAAATCTAAATTTTTATCATATAGTATGGCATCTTCATCAAGATGTTTACCCAAAATAGTTGGGAAATTACTGTATGAAAAAGATAATGCATTATCTAAAATGACAAACGAAAAATTATTATTTTTTTCAATAAATCCAAAGTTATGAGTGTTTCTATCCGGATTAGCTAGTATAATATCAAAAGCATAAGTTTTAATAAAATCTTGAGATATATCTTTATTTAAAAACACAGAATTAAGTTTAGACATAGTTTTAAATAAATATACAATTAAATCATTATCAAAAGACACATATTCTTTAGCAAGATAAAATTTCCCTTGTTTATTTAAATCTAAACTCGCTGAATATGTAGTTCCATTTTCTTTTAATATACTGTATTCTGGACAATTTAAATCAACTAGTTTAGCTAACTTCGAACATATTATTTCAATATATGCTTCATCAAAAAAGTCCGTATTATCCTTAATATAATACTTATTTTTATTTATATTTTTAATATTATTCATAAAATCACCTGAGTTAATATAGTAACACAAATGTTACTAAAAAGCAATGAAAAAACACTAGTTATAGTGTTATTTAACTTCCATGATAACTGGCAATATAATTGGATGTCTTCCAGTTAAGTTATTAATAAATGGTAATGTTTCAAGAATAATTTGATTTTTCAAATCGGTATAACTGTATTCGTTTTTGCCCAAAAACTCTCTTACAACATAACTTATTTTTTCTTCAATTTTTCTCATTAAATCTAAATTTTCATTCACAAGCACAAAGCCTCTTGCAGTTACATTAGGTTTAATTAGAAGTTTTTTATTATTTACATCGATATTTAATATAGAAATTAATATACCATCTTGGCTCATTAATTTACGATCTTTAATAACAACTCCGCCTATATCTCCAATTCTAGAACCATCTACATATACATCCCCAGCAGGAACTCTACCAGCTTTTCTTACTTCTCCGTTTAATAGTTCAACTACATCTCCATTTGAACATATAAGTGTGTTTTCTTCAGGAACATCACAAAGAGTAGCGATTTCACAGTGCGCCTTAAGCATTCTGTATTCTCCGTGCATAGGCATAAAGTATTTCGGTTTAGTAATTCTAAGCATCCATTTTAGTTCATCTTCTTTAGCATGACCAGAAGTATGTATTTCAGAAAATTCTGAATTAGTAAATACTCTAACTCCTTTTAAATATAATTTATTTATAATCTTATTAATACTATCAGAGTTACCTGGTATAGGACTAGATGAAAATACAACTAAATCATTAGGCATAAGAGATATTTGTTTATGAACACCATTAGCAATTCTAGATAATGCTGCTAGTGGTTCACCTTGTGAACCTGTACATAATATACAAATTTCTTGTTGTTTTAACGACTTTGCTTCATTAGGAGTAATAAACATTGATCTATCACTTAAAAGCCCGTTTTGAAGTGATAATTCAATATTATTTTCCATACTTCTACCAAAAACAATTATCTTTCTGTTGTGTTCTTTACAAGTATCAACAATATGTTTAAGTCTAAAGATATTTGATGCAAAAGTAGCTATAATAACTCTTCCTAAATGCTTAGATATAATATCATTTAAAGTTTCATCTACAGAAGATTCACTTTTTGAAAAACCTGGAGATAAAGCATTAGTTGAATCACTTAGTAATAAATCAATTCCATTTTTTCCAGCCTCAGCCATTTTATGTATATCCGCCATTGGTCCTATTGGAGTTAAATCAAATTTAAAATCTCCAGTTTCAAATATTGTACCGTTTGGAGTTTTAATAACTAAAGCAAAAGAATCAGGTATAGAATGTGTTGTATTAATAAAATCTATACTAAAATATTTTGTTTCAATTTTACTATGTTCATTAATTTGTTCAAAATTTTTATAACTAATATTTCTTTCATCTATTTTTTTTCTCATTAAATCTATAGCAATTCTTGGTGCCCATATTTTAGGTACATCAATAGAATTAAGTAAGAAAGGTACACCACCTATATGATCTTCGTGACCATGTGTTATTACTAAACCTTTTATTTTATCTGCATTTTTCTTTAAATAAGTTATGTCTTGTATAACATAATCTATTCCAAGTAAATCGTCTTCTGGAAACATTACTCCAGCATCAATTATTATTATTTCGTCTTCATGAGTTAAAACATACATGTTTTTACCAACCTCACCAAGACCACCTAAAGCTACAATAGTCGTAGCACTATTATTTTTCATTAAATTTCCTTCTTTCTTTTTTAAAGTTAATTGCTGCAAACATTATAGCATAAAATGAACAATTTGTCTAATCTGAAGATGATAATTGTATGTAAAATTGAAAATAGTTTGAAATATATATAAATATAATTTATAATAGAAAAAGGTGATATAAATGGGAATTTTTGATAAATTAAAGAACATAATAAAGAAAAAAGATTCAGTTGTAGAAAAAGAAGATTTAAAAATTTATGATAAAGGTTTAGAAAAAACACGGGAAGAATTTTCAAATAAACTAGTAAATTTATCTAAAAGTCATAAACAAATTACTGAAGAATATTTTGAAGAACTTGAAAATATTTTGATTATGGCAGATATAGGTATAAATACTGTTATGGAATTTTTAGATCAACTAAGATCGAGAGTAAAAAAAGAAAAAATAACTAATTCAGAAGACTTAAAAGAAATTATAGTAGATGAACTATTTATTATATACGTTAACAATGAAAGTTTAACAGATAAAATGAATATGTCAGAAAATGGTCCGACTGTAATATTAGTTGTCGGAGTTAATGGTGTAGGTAAAACTACTACTATTGCTAAATTAGCTAATAAATACAAACAAGAAAACAAAAAGGTATTATTAATCGCAGGAGACACATTTAGAGCTGGCGCAACAGAACAATTAAAAGTATGGGCAGAAAGAACTGATAGTTTGTTTTATGGAAAAGCTGAATCTGATCCCGCTAGTGTTGTATTTGATGGTTTAAAATATGGAAAAGAAGAAAATGCGGATATAATTTTAATTGATACAGCAGGTAGATTACAAAATAAAGTAAATTTAATGAAAGAACTTGAAAAGATAAATAAAATAATCGGTAGAGAAATAGATAATGCGCCACACGAAACACTTTTGATAATAGATGCATCAACTGGTCAAAATGGAATAATGCAAGCTGAAAGTTTCAAAGAAATTACAAATGTAACGGGATTAGTACTTACCAAATTAGACGGGACTGCTAAAGGTGGGATAGTTTTAGCTATAAAAGAAAAAGTAAATATACCAGTTAAATTTATTGGCTTTGGTGAAAAGATGGAAGATTTAAAAACATTTGATATAGAAAACTATATCTATGGTTTATTTAAGGATGTGATGTAATATGGATAAATTAATATACTTTAACAAATTATTTGATATATATGGTGAATTGTTTACTAACAATCAAAAAGAAATATTTAAACTTTATTATGAAGAAAATTTAAGTTTACAAGAAATTGCAGATTTAAAAAAAATTTCTAGAGCATTTGTTTCAAAGTCTATTAATAATACTGAAGAAAAATTAGAAGAATACGAAATGATACTAAAATGTTTAATGCAAAAAGAAAGAATTAATGAAATTTTAAAACTAAATGATATAAATAAAATAAAAGAAGAATTATTAAGTTTATAAATGCATATAACTTACTAGAGGTGTGAAATGAAGAAAATACTAGATAGTATTAAAAAGTTTTTTAACATTAAAAGTAGTGAAGAAAACGATAAATAATCGTTTTTTTAATGCAATCAAAATATATTTGTGATAATATTTATATAGGTGATAGAGAATGAAGTGTGTAGTGATAATTCCCTCGTTGGAACCAGAAAGAAAGTTAATTAAATATATAAAAGATATATTGAAAAAAAACTTTTGTGAAGTTATAGTAATAAATGATGGCAGTAGCGAAAATAAAAAAGTGATTTTTGATGAGATAAGTAAAATTAAAAAATGTAAAATAATTCACCATTCTACTAATAAAGGAAAGGGAGCTGCTTTAAAAACTGCTTTTAACTATTTATTAGATCACAAAAAAAATGTGCAAATAGCTATAACTGCAGACGCAGATGGGCAACATTTAGTTAGTGACGTTTACAAATTATATAAGGCATCATATACTTATCAAGAAGAATATATTTTAGGAGTAAGGGAATTTGGTGATAATACACCTTTTAAAAGTAAATATGGAAATATGTTTTCATCATTTCTTATAAAAGCATTATACAATATTAATCTTAAGGATACGCAAACAGGCCTTAGATTGTTTCATAAAAATCAATTTAAATGGTTAACAGGCATTAAGGGAGATAGATTCGAATACGAACTCAATGTATTAATCGAAAGTAAAAAAAATGGACAAAATTTTATTACGATTCCGATAAAAACTGTATATATAAATAATAATAGAGCTAGTCATTTCCATCCAATTAAAGATGCTTACAAAGTAACCTCACAGTTATTTAAAGGATTAAGTCTATATACAGGAAGTTCGTTAATTAGTGCGGGATTAGATATACTGTTATTTACTTTACTAACTTTTTTATTTAATTCAATATTTATATCTTTTGCAACAATTACGATTGCAAGTGGTATATCAAGAATTATTTCATCACTTCTTAATTATAATATAAACTCTAAAATATTTAATAATTCTAAAAACAAAACTAAAAATTCATTTGTAAAGTATTATATACTCTGGTCACTCCAATTAATTATATCTATACTTTTAGTTAGTTATTTTAGTACAGTAACTGCAGGTAGTAAGATTATTAGTAAAATTATTATTGATTTATTATTATATATAATCAGTTATCAAATTCAATTAAGGTGGGTATTTAAAAAGTGAATATATTAATATTCTTTTTTTTATTTTGACACATAAAATTTTATAAGAGGTGTTTTATGAAAAAAATATTAATAGTGTTGATGAGTTTTTTTACATTAATTTCATCAGTAAAAGCAGCAGAAGATATAGCTCCTAATTCAAAAAGTGCGATACTAATGGAGTTTTCCACTGGAGAGATATTATTTGAAAAAAATTCTAAAGAAAAATTATCACCAGCATCAATGACCAAAATTGCTAGTTTAGTATTAATAATGGAAGCTGTTGATGAAGGAAAAATAAGTTACGAAGATGAAGTAACCATTAGTAAAGAAGCAGCTTCAATGGGTGGAAGTCAAGTGTTTTTAGAAGAGGGAGAAGTTTATAAAGTATCTGAACTTATTAAAGGAGTTTCAATCGCCAGTGGTAATGATGCAGTAGTTGCATTAAGTGAAAAAGTAGCAGGAACCACAGGAGCGTTTGTGGATATGATGAATGATTTATGTAAAGAATTAGAATGTGTTGCGACTAACTTTATGAATCCACATGGATTAGATGAAGAAAACCATTATTCATCTGCATATGATATGGCACTTTTAGCTAAAGAATTGCTGAAATATGAAGATATATTAGATTTCACTAGTATATATGAAGAATATTTAAGTAAGCCAGATGGATCAAGTACATGGATGGTGAATACCAACAAACTTATCCGTTATTACAGTGGTGTTGATGGATTAAAAACAGGGTATACAGACAGTGCTGGTTATTGTTTAACTGCAACTGCTCAGAAAAATGATTTAAGATTAATAAGCGTTTCAATGGGAGCCCCAACAAGTGAAGCAAGAAGTAGTGATACAATAAATATGTTAGACTATGGCTTTAATTCCTATAAATTATTTTTAATTAAAGATAAAAGTGAAAATTTAGGTACCATAAAGGTTATAAACGGAAAAATAGATGAAGTAGAAGTGTATCTTAAAGAAAATGCAACCGAATTACAAAAGGTAACAGAGACTAATAAAACATACACATTTAGAATAATGATTAATGATATAGTTGCACCAGTAAATAAAGATAGCGTGGTCGGTACTGCTCAAATAATTGATAATGATAACAATATAGTAGATGAAGTAGATATAATTGTTAAACAGGAGATAAAAAAAGCTAACATAATAGATTATTTAATAAAAAATTTAAAATCTATTATATCTGGTAAATAAAAGGAAATTTAATATTCCTTTTTTATTTAATATAAATCTTTTTCATGATATACTTATTATGGTGATAGTATGATAAATCAGATAATAATATTATTTATATTAATATGTATAAATGCATTTTTTGCTGCTACAGAAATAGCTTTTATATCTATTAATGATATAAAGTTTAAAGACAGGGCTAAAAAAGGTGATAAGAAAGCTAAGAAAGTTTTAGAACTTTTAAAAACACCAAGTGCATTTTTAGCAACAATACAAATAGGTATAACACTTGCTGGATTTTTATCATCAGCATTTGCTTCAGAAGCATTTTCAGAAAAATTAGCACCATTTTTATATGATGTATTCCCTAATATAGAACTTAGCACTTGGAATACTCTATCAATAATTGTTATAACAATTTTGCTTTCATTGTTTATGCTTTTATTTGGAGAATTAATACCAAAAAGAATAGCAATGAAACATGACGAAAAAATTGCATATAATACTGTTTCAATAATAAAGTTTATTTTCTTAGTAACAAAGCCAATAGTACTACTGTTAACAAATATAACTAATAAAGTATCCAAATCATTTGGTGTAAATGAATATGAAGAAGAACGTATTACTGAAGAGGAAATAAGAATGATTATTTCGGAAGGTTCTGAGCGCGGTGCGATAAAAAAATATGAACAAAATTTAATTAATAATGTACTAGAATTTAATGATATAACCGCGGAAGAAATAATGTTAGAAAAGAAATATGTTTATAGTTTGAATACTAGTTTAACAATATCTCAAACATTAGAAATTATAAAAAAAGAAGGCTATAAATATAATAGAGTTCCACTATATGATGAAGATAAAGATAATATAGTAGGTATTTTATATCTTAAAGATCTTTTAAAGAATATAAATAATGAAAATATCACATTACAAACACTTATGCATGAAGTCTTGCAAGTAACCACTAAAGATTATATAAATTATGTTTTTAGTAAAATGAAAAGAAATAAAAAACAATTTGCGATAGTAACATCAAATAAAGAGTATGTAGGTATAGTAACGATGGAAGATGTTTTAGAACAAATTGTAGGTGAAATAAAAGATGAATATGGAATGTAAAGGGTGAAAAAATGAATAAATTTTATCAAGAAACTATAGATGAAACATTTAAAATATTAAAAAGTGATAAAGAAGGATTATCTGATTCTGAAGTAAAATCAAGAGTTGAAAAATATGGATTAAATAAACTTGTTGAAAAGAAAAAGAAAAGTAATATTATTAAATTTTTAGAACAATTCAAGGATTTAATGGTAATTGTTTTGATTATTGCGGCCATTTTAAGTTTTATAATAGCAATAAGAGAAAATGAATCATTTATTGAAAGTTATGTAATTTTGGCAATAATATTGTTAAATGCAGTATTAGGTTTCATTCAAGAATCTAAAGCAGATAAAGCAATTGAAGCATTAAAAAAAATGTCAACTGCAAGTGTTAAAATTAGAAGAAATAATGAAATAAAAAAAGTAGATGTGACATCACTTGTTCCAGGTGACATATTAGTTTTAGAAGCTGGAGACTATGTTCCCGCAGATGCAAGATTATTTTATGTATCATCACTTAAAGTTGAAGAAGCATCTCTTACTGGTGAATCTGGTTCAGTTGAAAAAAAAATAAATCTAATAAAAGAAAATGTAATAATTAGTGACCGTAAAAATATGATTTATTCAGGAAGTAGTGTTGTTTACGGAAAATGTGAAGCTATAGTGACTAACACTGGTATGGAAACTGAACTTGGAAAAATTGCTTTATCATTAAGTTCTGAATCTGATTTTAAAACACCATTACAAAAGAAAATTGATAATATAAGTAAAGTTTTGAGTTATATTATCGGCGTAATTGTAATCATAATGTTAATTATAGGAATAGTTAATGGAATGGAATTAATGCATGTATTTATAATGGCTATATCTCTTGCAGTAGCAGCAATCCCAGAAGGATTACCTACTGTAATTACAGTAATATTATCATTAGGTATGACAAAACTTGCTAAAAAAAATGCAGTAGTAAGAAAAATTTCGTCAGTTGAAACTTTAGGTAGTACTGAAATAATTGCATCAGATAAAACAGGAACTATAACCAAAAATGAAATGACAGTAAGAAAGTTTTATGTTGATAATAAAATAATAGATAAAACTGATAACAAATTGATGAATCAAATTATGTGGTTATGTGTTGATGTAAATAAAGACAAAAATAAATATATTGGTGACCCTACGGAAGTAGCTTTATATAAATATGTTGAAGAAAATGGCAAAGAAAGATACTCTGAATATAAAAAAGAGTATGAATTCCCATTTGATTCAGACCGAAAATTAATGAGTATAATTACAACTGACAAAATCAAAAACAAAGTTTTTACTAAGGGTAGTTTAAATAGTATGTTAGAAATATGTAATAAAATATTAATTAATGGTAAAGTAATAAAGTTAACGAATAAACATAAAGAAGATATATTAAATGCAGAAAAAAACATGTCCGAAGAAGCTCTTAGATTATTAGCTTTAGGATACAAAGTTATAGACAAGAAAAAGAGTTATAAAATTAATGAAGTAGAAAATGATTTAGTATTTGTAGGATTAGTAGGAATGATTGATCCACCAAGAGACTCGGTAAAAAAATCAATTCAAACATGTTTGAAAGCAGGAATTAAACCAATTATGATCACTGGAGACGGTATAAATACAGCTATAGCAATAGCTAAGGAAGTAGGTATATATAAAGCCACTGATTTTGCTATCGAAGGAATCGAACTAGAAAAAATATCTGATGAAGAATTAGAAAAAACTGTGGATAAGTATAGTGTTTATGCAAGAGTTACTCCTGAACACAAATTAAGAATAGTTAAAGCATGGAAAAAAAAGGGTAAAGTAGTTGCGATGACAGGTGATGGAGTAAATGACGCTCCTGCACTTAAAGTATCTGACGTTGGTGTTGGTATGGGGATTACTGGGACAGAGGTTTCTAAAAATGTTTCTGATATAGTTTTATTAGATGATTCATTTAATACAATAGTGGTAGCTGTTGAAGAAGGAAGAAATATCTTTGAAAATATAAGAAAAGCAATATGTTACTTACTTACCGCAAATATAGCAGAAATAATAATAGTTTTTACTGCCATGTTATTTAATGCAAGTATATTTTTGCCAATACATTTGTTATATATTAATTTAGTTACTGATTCACTTCCAGCAATTGCCTTATCGTTTGAAAAAAATGATAAAGATATAATGAAAAGAAATCCTAGGAAAAATAAAAATAGTTTATTTACACCATTTTTAATATCTAGAATTGCCATATCATCTATTTTAAAAGCAATTGCAGTTTTAGCCTTGTACTTTACATCTAATGTTATATTTGGTCCAGAAAAATCTTCAACAATTGCATTCTTAGGTTTAATACTATTAGAAATGACCTTTGCTTTAACTAGTAGAAATTTATATAAAAATATATTTAATAAAGATTTTTTATCTAATAGAATAATGAATATATCAATGATTATATTGATTGCACTACAACTTATATTATTTTTAACACCAGTTAGAGAATTGTTTGAAATAGTAACCTTAAATATTTCTGAGTTAATATACATAATTATATATGTGGCAGCGGTATTTAGTTTAAATGAAGCGATAAAACCATTTTTACAAGGTGCATTCAAAGATGAATAGAAAGAAAATTATATGTATAATATAATATTTGAAAAAGAAGAAAATTTGTTAATTGTAGAAGAAGACATAATCGTAGGAAATAATAGTGAAAGTAAAATCACCACAGTAGGTTTAACAAATAAACGATTACTTTTTTTAGAGACGCCTGAAAGCATAAATGAAACTTTAAGAATTGCTCAAGGTGTAGATTATGTTAAAGAAAAAGAAGTATATTTTAGTTTTTATCTTAATCAAATAGAAAAAATAAACAATGATACAATAGTTTTAGTTGATGGAAAAGAATTTATAATAAATAGTAATGCAATCTTAAGTGAATGTAAAATATTGACAAATAAATAGATAATGATATAATAATTTTAGAAATGCGAACGAAAAAAGTAGTAATAAGAAGTTGTTTTTCAGTGAGTTTATGTATAGTGTGAATAAATAAATAACCTTATGAATGAATTTTTCCAGCAGACTGAAAGGTCCGCAGAAATGCGTTACATTAGAAGTTGATAGTATCTTGCTATAAATAAGGTGGTACCGCGGGTTAATCTCGTCCTTATGTTGTACAGGATACTTTTTATTTTGAAGGGAGAGTTATATGTATATTGAAGAATTGAAAGAAATATTAAAGAAAACATTTAATAAAAAAGGTTATGAATTAGAGGTTAATATTACTATATCTAATAGGCCAGAACTATGTGATTACCAGTGTAATGATTTGTTTAAACTTGCCAAAGAGTATGGTAAAAGCCCTAAGGAAATAGGTGAAGAAATAGCATTAGAACTAAATCAACAAGATGATGCATTTTCAAAAGTTGAATTTTGTATGCCAGGTTTTATAAATTTAACATTAAGTAATGAATTTATAAATAAATATTTAAAATTGTTCTCTGAGGATATAAAAAATAGTGTAAAAAAAGTAGAAAAAGAAACAGTAGTAATTGATTATGGTGGACCAAATGTAGCAAAACCTTTGCATGTGGGTCATATGAGAACTACTAATATTGGAGAATCAATTAAAAGAATAATTGAATTTTATGGTCATAAAGTTATAAGTGATGTTCATCTGGGTGATATAGGTTTGCAAATAGGTCAAGTTATTTACAAAATGTTGGAAGATAAAATTGATGTTAATAACCTTTCGATTCAATATTTAGATGAAGTATATCCTCTTATGAGTAAAGCTTGTAAAGAAAATGATGAAATAAAAGAAAAATGTGCACAAATTACAAAAGAACTTCAAGAAGGAAATGAATTGTACACATCATTATGGAAAAAGATATGTGAAGTATCAGTTGAAGATATGAAAAAAAGTTATAAAAAATTAGGGACAGAATTTGATTATTGGTATGGTGAGTCTGATGCTTTCAAGTATTTAGATGAAACTACCAAAATTATGGAACCAGTTTTAGAAACAAGTGATGGTGCATTGGTAGTAGATATAAAAAAAGAAACAGATAAAAATGAATTACCACCACTGATTTATAAAAAAAGTAATGGAGCATACCTTTATGGATCTACAGATTTGGCCACAATTTATCAAAGAAAAAAAGAATTTGCTGCAGAAAGAATAGTATATGTAACTGATTTAAGACAAAACTTGCATTTTACACAAGTATTTAGAGCAAGTGATAAAGCAGGATTATTCAAAATAAATAATTTAGAACATATTGGGTATGGAACAGCTAATGGGGAAGATAATAAACCATATAAAACAAGGGGAGGAGAAACTCCGAAATTAGAAAACTTATTGAACGATGCTAAAGATATATTTATATCTAAAAGAGAAGATAACAAAAATTTATCTGAAGAAGATTTAAATAAGATAACAACAGCAATATTAAAATTTGCAGATTTACAAACGATGTATGAAAAGGACTATGTATTTGATTTAAATAAATTTTCTGATGTAAATGGAAAAACAGGTCCCTATCTAATATATACTTATTTAAGAATTAATAAAATTATTGGGCTAGAATATAATGAGAGTGCCTTTACTGATAATATATATAATGAAACTGATAGAAATTTAAGGTTGAAGTTATTAGAAGTAGGAAGAATATTAGATTTAGCGTATAATGAAAGAAGACCTAATATAATATGTGAATATGTATATAATTTGTCGTCTAATGCTAATATATTTTATGGGAATAATCATATTATTAATGAAACAAATATTACCAAGAAAGATGATTGGCTGTTTATATTAAAATTAACTAACAAAGTTATAAAAGAAATGCTGTATCTACTTGGTATAGAGATACCAAGTCAAATGTAAAACTATTTTTAATAGTTTTTTTATGTAATAAATATGCAAAATAATAAAATTTGCAATTGATAAAATTTATTTTGTGTGATATTATTTTATAGTAGGTGAGTATACAATGAGAATAGTAAAAAAAATTATAGTGGGAATATTAATATTATTATTTTTTATAATAGCAATAGGTATGTCAATATTACTGCTAAATAGAGATGATGAATTTGGAATCACGCAATTTGATAACACATCGCTTCTTATAATAGGTGATGAAATATCGTCTCCAAAATATGAAAAAGGAGACTTAGTTCTTACTTTAAAAGAACCATTAAAAGATATTAACGTTGGCGATGAAATATTTTTATTTCAAATTAATGATAATGATAAAGTAAATATAGAGTTAGGCTTTGTAGGGGAAGTTCATATTGATGAAGATGCGGTTACTTTGGAAAATGGACCGACTTATTCTTCTAAATTTATCGCAGGAAGCGCAACAGAAGTATATAGTGGTTTAGGAACATATGTTGGTTTATTACAATCAACATGGGTGTTCTTCTTCTTAATAGTAGTTCCTTGTTTCTTAATATTTATTTATCAAATATATGCTTTAATAGTTGAAATAAAATTTGGAAACGATGATAGTCCAAGAGTTTATGAAGAAAAAAAACAAAAAAAAGTGAAAAATAAACCGAAAAAAGTAGAAAGAAGTAGTAGATATTAATTTGTCTACTTTTTTTTGTGAAAGTGATTGTCAAAATATGTCGGATATGGTAAAATTAAGTAGAATAAGAAATTAGAATAGGAAGGTAGTTTATGTTGTCAAATATTGGTGCTAATAAATACATGAAAAAAGCTACTAATATTTTATTAGATGTCTTAATATTTATTTTTGGAATAATACTTTTGATATCTTTATATAATGTTGTACAAGTTAAAATTCTGGGAAATGATTATTCCAGTTTTTTCGGTTACACAATGTTTGAAGTACAAACAGGAAGCATGGAACCAGAAATTAGTGCTGGTGATTGGATTATAGTTAAAGAACAGAAAAGTTTTAATTTAGATGATATTGTTACATTCAAACAAGATGGAAATTTTATTACCCATCGTGTTATAGAAAAATATAGTGAAACTTATATTACAAAAGGGGACGCTAATAACAAAGAAGATGACCCAATTGGAACAGAGCAAATAGTTGGTGAAGTAGTAACGATAATACCTTTATTTGGAGTGTTCAGAAACACATTATTTAACCCATATGTTTTAATAGCATTAATAATAACGGTATATATATTTAATACAAAAGAATTAAAAAAAGGAGGTTTTAACAAGGTGATAAAAAAAATAAAATATTTGTTTAATCAAATTAAAAATAAATTTAGTAACCAAAAAGAAGAAGAAGAATTTTTTAAAGATAACACAACAAAATCCTTTGAAAATGTAGCTTCACAACCTAAATTTACAGATTATGAAGAAAAGTTAGAAGATCACACTAAATTTGATGTTGATGAAGAAAATGAAATAGAAGAAGAAAAAATTATTGATGATTATGATAAAGAAGACGAATTAAGTAAAACAATGTTTTTTAGAATGATTGAAGTTGATGAAGACAAAGACTTAGTAAGTGAAAAATCTTTTGAAGAAGAAATTGAAAAGCCAAATGATTTTAATGATAGACCGATTATTACTGGAGATGAACCATTAGGTAATGAGCCAGCAAGAAGTGCAGAAAAAGGACAAACAATTAAAGAAAGATTCGCTGAAAGTCAAAAAGAAGAAGTAATAAATACTATTGAAGAAGAAACTGAAGAAAATCTACCTCTTGAAATGAATATAAACGAAGAAACAGTTGATGAAGTGGTAGAGGAAAAAGTTGATATTCCAGTATCAAATGATTCTTTCATAATAAGTACAGATGATGAAGATTATGAAATGCCTGAAGTTGAAGAAGAAATTGTTGAACAACCCGAAATAGTTGAGAAAACAGTTGAGGAAGAACCAATTAAAGAAAAAGAAAAGAAAAATGATGAAGAAGAGGCCAAATTCACATTAGAAATGATTTTTAATAAACCAGAAAATAAAAGAAGTAAAAATATAATAGCTAGAACTATGGCCATTAAAGAAGAAGAAATAAATAAAACTATAGATTTAATATTTGGTGAAAGTAAAATTTTAACTAATGAAGCATCAATAAAAAAAGCTTTAATTAAATCTTATTTGGAGTCGAAATATTACAATATATTTAGTGAAAAAGTGGCAGCATTGGAAACAAGAAAAGCAGCAGCAAAAAAACCTAGATATGCAGTTCTTAATAGTACAACAGTAATTAGTGAAAAAAATGGTTTTTCTAAAAGTTATGCAGCAAGAATAAAAAAACTAATAACAAGAGTGTCATATGCCTTAGAAGAAGATAGTGCCAAACTTGCAAGTGTATACTCAGGAAATGATAAATCTTATGAAGAAAAATTAATAAAATACTCGAGTTTAATATTACTTATATCAAAACTAGAATATTTAGTGGACCTAGATATTAATATGAGAAACAAAAAAATACTTTATACAAAAGAAATTATTAAATTTATTCATGATTATGATATAGAAAATGATAATATAGAGTATACAGTTAAAGAAATCATACATTCTCAAAAACACTATAGATCAGCTTCAAAATATTTCTTAGATAGACTTAACACAGAAATGTTTGAACTTATATACCATAGTTTTAAAACTGAAAAAGCTAAATTCCTATTGGATTTAAAACATAATATAAACTTTTCACAAGTATACAGTGATAAAGTGGTAACTAAAGCTTACATGGAAGGAATAGTTGCAGAAGACAAACTTAATGTGCTTCTTACACTACTTCAAGCAAGGTTATCTCATGACATGCTTACTGGAGAATTTGTAAATGAATATATGGTAATGATACCAAATAGCTTATGTTTAAAGGATGCTAAGTTTGAAAGATTATTTAAACAAAATAATGAAGAATACGCTAAGAAAAATATTGTTTATCTTATAAATTACGATTTATTTATGAAAAAAGCTGCTAGTATTAAAAATTTAAGAAAAAATGGATTTAGAATAGCAATGTACATTAATGATGAAACTAAATTTGCTAGTAAAAATAAAACTGGTATAGCATTAGCAGAGTATATATTTATAGATAAAGGAACAAACAAGATAATAGAATTAGAGAAAGTTGTTTTCGATAATTTCAAAAATAAAATTATTAAAGATGATATAGAATCAAAATTAATAATTAATAGGGAGGAAAAATAATGGATACATTTTTAAGATTTTTTTACGAATTCTTTGATATATTTGTTTCAGGATTACAATCAATATGGGAAGGTATAGTAGGAATATTTAATTTCGGTAATTATGTAAAAATTATAGATAATTACAGCAAAGAATTTGATGGACCTGAATGGCTATTTACAGCAATAGCAGTAGGTATTATTGTACTTATTATAGGTTTAATAGCTTTCCTTATTTTCTTATATGTAAGAAAATTTGTGAGAAATAAAACTCATAAAATAAGTAATGATTCACTACTAGAAGAAGTAGATAAATTAAATAATCAAGTTAGAAAATTAATGAAAGAAAATGCTGAATTAATGGCTATGAAAGTTTCTCAATTAGGCTTAAATCCTGATGAAGAGGGCGAAGATGGTATTAATCCAGAAGATGAAGTTGATGAAGAAACAAAAGAAAATGCCCATAGATTTCCAAAACTTGAACTTATTGATGAGCAGTTTGTAGATTATACACCTGAAAATTACAATAATAATTTTACATTAGAGCAAATGACAGATGATTTTAGAGCATTTTCTGCAAGTAGTCTAAAATTATTTTATGATCATTCCCTGTTAAGAACATTTATCGCAGGCCTTGCATCAAGTAGGTTAATAATTCTTCAAGGTATATCAGGAACAGGTAAAACTTCTTTAGCATATGCGTGGGGTAAATTTGTTGCTAATGATTCAGTAGTAGCATCAGTTCAGCCATCTTGGAAAGATAAAACTGAATTCCTAGGATATTTCAATGAATTTACTAAAAAATTCACTGAAACTGAAGCACTTGGAGAAATTTATGCAGCGAGTTTTGATGATAATGTTCATACAATTATACTAGATGAAATGAACATTGCTAGAGTAGAATATTATTTTGCAGAAATGTTATCTATTCTAGAAATTCCAGCAAGAGATGAATGGGTTATTGAGCTTGTTACAAGTGGTTGGCCACATGACGCAGCAAAACTTGATAATGGTAAATTGAGATTGCCTGGAAATCTTTGGTATATAGGTACAATTAATAACGATGATTCAACTTATATGGTAACAGATAAGGTTTATGACAGAGCGATACCGATAGATATTAACAAAAAAATTAAACCATTTGAATCAAGAAAACAAGATGCATTGCCAATGAATGCAACATATTTAGAAAATTTATTTGAAGAGGCTATTGTAAAATATCCAGTAACTGAAGATGGTTTAAATAAGTTGGCTAAAATAGATGATTATGTTATTAATCATTTTAGAATAGCATTTGGTAATCGTATTATGAAACAGCTTAAAACATTTGCGCCAGTATATGTAGCATGTGGCGGATCAGAGATTGAAGCCATAGATTACTTTATAGCTAAAAAAATATTAAGAAAATTTGAACAATTAAATATAGCGTTTATACGTGATGAGTTAGATCCTTTTATTTCATTCTTAAATAAGGAATGTGGTAAAGGTGTTATGAAAGAATGTATTGAATTTATAGAATACATAAAAAAATCAATTTAAAAGAATGAAAGGGAGGCTAGAGCATGGCTGATTTAATCGATAAGGATATTGATGTTGAGATTAAGAAAAAGAATAAAGTGTTCTTTGAAAAAATAACATCAGATATGCAATACAAAGCAAAAATGGATGGAGACTCAATCAACTTTGATTGGATAGATATCGTTGAAGAGTCTTGCCCTTACCTTGACAATGTTGTAAGAAATCCTAAATTAATACTAATAAATGAAGCGGAAGTTGAATTAATTGAAAAGGCTAAAAAAATAACTGTTGAAAGTATTAAAGACTTAGCAGTTCATAACTATTATATTGATGATGTTACTCCCAAAGGTGATGTTAGACCATCTAAAATACTAAATATTAAAAGTGAAGAAACTTATAATATTTATGAAAATAGATTCCTTTACACAGTTATTTATTTTCTGGCTAGATTTATAGCAAAAAAGGAAAAAGAACTAGATGAACTTCTAATAGATCGTACTCGTAAACTAGAATATATGGGTACTACAAGAGTAGCGAATGAAGAAATTAAAATGCAAGTTCTTCTTAAAGCAACAGATGTATCAAAGCCAGATTTAAATAAAGATTTATTAGATGAAATAAGCAGTATAAGAAAAAGAATTAATAGGGTTAAAGATTATTTGTCTTCTTGGCAAAGAAGTGAATTATTTAAACAGTTGGAAAAAGCCAGAGTTAAACTAGTTAATCCACCAATTAAGAAGACAAATATAATTCTTAAAAATCCTAATTTCAAAATGGCAGTAGAGTTATGGAACTTTTTATATAATTATCTTGATAATCAAGGTGATAAAAGAAAAGGTTTAGATTCTGATGGTTCAGATTTATTGATGGGATTATTAGATCATTCATTTTTAGTAGATTTTTATGTATTAGAAAGTGTTTGTAAAACAAAAAAAGAACAAAAAGAAAAATTAAATAAATATGCATTATCATTAATAAATGATGAGATAAAGAGATTATTAGATTTATTAAAGAAATGTGGATTTAATATAACAGATGATGAAATACTTGAACTTATCGCAAATAATTTAGGTAATGACAATCATAATATGGATGATAAAAGTAAAGTAGCAAATCAAGATATTAAAAATAAATTTAAAAATGCTATGGATGAATACTTAGAAAGGGTACAAGAATACTTGTAATTGATAAGATGAAAAATAAGAAAGTTAAAAAGGTTTTCTCTATAATAAAACTTTTGACCAAAATATTAATAGGTATATTTATAATATGTTTTGTGCTTATGGTTGGTCTTCAGAGATTTAGTAATAACGAATTTGCATTTTTAAATATAAGAATGTTTAGTGTATTAACTGGTAGTATGATTCCTAAGTATGAGGTAGGAGACATTTTAATAAGTATAGAAAAAGACCCAAATGATATAGAAATAGGTGACGATATAAGTTATCTGGGAACTGAAGGGGAATTCAAAGATAAAGTTGTTACACATGCAGTTATCGATATAGAAACTGACGAAGATGGGAATCTTTTATTCAGAACTAAAGGTATAGCTAATGAGGTAGAAGATCCAATAGTTAGTGAAGAACAAATATATGGAGTAGTAGTTCATAACGCAGCATTTTTATCATTTATATACAATATTATAAGTACACCTTTAGGTATGTACTTATTAATAATAGTTCCAGTACTATTTATTATAGGGTATGAAATAATAAGTAGAATGCTTGAAAAGGAAGCAAAAAGAAGAAATATACCAAGGGAATAAGTTAATGAAAGGAGTTAACAAATGATTAAAAGAAATATTACAAAATTAAAAATATTCGTTCTAATACTTATAGTTATATTGTTTGCCTCAGTAACTTATGCCTGGTTTACAGGAATGAATAGCACAACAGTATCAGCTGTTGTAGATGTAAGAGCGTGGAACATAGAATTCACTGATGATAGTACATCAGTTACAAATAGTATAGTAATTACATCTGCAGAAATATATCCAGGAATGGAAACTGTTACTGAAGTAATTGAAATCAATAATTTTGGAGATGCAGATGCAAAACTTTATACATATGTTGAATCTGCTAGAGTTTTCGAAGAAGATTTGCTATTAACCGATCCAGTAAGAACTAGCGAACAAATAGAGGATGCACTAGCGCATGAATATCCATTTCATATAGATGTAAGTTTAAGTGACACACTATTACCGTACAGAACTGGATATAGTACTTTTGAAGTATCGATATCATGGCCTCTTGATACTGGAAATGATGCATTAGATAGTCAATGGGGATTAAAGGCATATAATTTTGCAGTAAGTGAAAATGATAAGTTAGCATTGGATTCATCTTATGAAGTAAAAAATCCGATTGAAATAGTAATTGATGTAATAGCTGAACAAACAGTTGAATCTTCGCCAGAAGCTTCGGATAGAGATTATAGATTAGGAGACATAGTATTATTTGATGTAGTTAATAATAAATCTTGTACAACAATTAGCTCAACTTGTTTAAAAACAAATGTAATTGATATAGATAATTTATTATCTGAAAATACAGTTACATTATTACCTGATGTAAAATCAGCAGCTTCATTAAGCAGTTATGATGCGTATCTAACAACATATAATTCAAGAGTTGCTTCATGGACAGTTGATACAAGACCTTTAGAAGCAACAGATGTACTTAATATAATATCTAAAGATATTGTAAACAGTTATATAGAAAAAGAAAATATGTCAGATATTATAATAGGTTCAGTTAACTATGATGGTAGAAGTGATAAAAAAATAACAGATACTATAACATATGGAGGTAACTTTACATATTCTAATGATAAATTTTCTTCATTATATACAGCAACTTGTGTTTGGACTAATAGTGAGTATGATGTAGATAATGGTTTTGCAATAGGATCGATAAATACATCTCGCAGTCAACTATATTCAAATAATAAAACTAATCAATGTAAAGTAGTACCTGTAATAATCGCAGATAAAACAGCATTAAGCACAATATAGCTTATGCTTTTTTTTGCATAAAAAAACAAGTTATTAAATAACTTGTTCAAATGTTACATTAGCTTGTATTGCAACTTTTAAATCTTCGATTGCAGCTCTATTACCAACTTCGGTATCTTGCTCATCAGTCATTATATTAGTATCACCATCAAACCATTCAAAGTAAACTCTTATAGTAAACTTTTCATGTATATAATTTTCAACATTACTATTATAAAGCAGTGTGTTTTCTATAATACCATTACTTATATTTATTATATTCAAAGGATTGCTAACTAAAGTATCACCTTCAAGTATTTCGTATTTATTAATTATAAAATCAGGAACATCAGTACTTGCAGAACTTAATTCAATACTGTATCTAAAAGATAAATCAACATTTGTAGGATCTACTTCTATATCGAAGTATCCAGTAGATGTAGGAGCTAATGTATTATTAGTCACATTATTATTTTGTTCAATATGAGGAGTAAACTCTATGGTTGAAGATGCATTTTGAACAATATCTGTTTCATTTACAAGTATTTGCCATTTGGAAAGAGAAACATCAACAGTTCCAGTAGTATCAGCTACATACCGAGAATATGTGCTGCTAATCATACTAAGGGTAATTACAACAGATACAAACAAAAATAATATTCTTACTCTTTTTTTCATAACAATCTTCCTTTACAACATCATTATATATATAATATGTATATATCGCAATACATTTTATGTAAATAATCATAAAATAACGTAAAATTTTACACATAAATTAAAGTTAAAACGTCATTAGTAAAGTATATAGTAAACTTTACAAAAATATTCGACAAAATAATACAAATTATATTGACTTAGAATGTTTTATTTTATATAATTAATTTGTATTATAGACAAGATATCAATACACTCAAGAGTAAATATTTCTTGTTGATATCAAGGAGATTGATAAATATGGAAGAAAATAAATTTACAATTGATGCTAAGAAAATAAGAAGGGATAAGAAGTTAATTAAAATTGCTAAATTAGCAATAGTAGTTCTAATCTTAGCTGTTATATTTTCGTATCTTGTAATTGGGTTTGTTTATAATAGTGGAAATTTCACGATAACACTCGATAGGAATTTGTATTATGAGAGGGGTCTTATCATTTATGATGATCCTAATTATAAAACGTACAGATCGGAGTTAGTTGCACCATCGATTGATACTTTCGATAATGTAGCAGAAAGTTGGTTACCTGCTGACTTAGATTCGCATGGGGGCGGATCTAATAATGGAGATAATTATATTTCTTATACATTTTACATCGAAAATACAGGAGAAGCTGTAACTGATTACCATTCTGAAATACTTATAGATGATGTTATAAGAAATGTCGACGAAGCTGTAAGGATTAAAGTTTACAAGAATGGTGAAGTAGTCACTTACGCAAAAGAATCAGCTTCTGGTGAGCCTGAAGAAGGAACTGTGCCTTTTGCATCTGATAAGCTAGTTGTGGTTGATGATACTTTGGATTTTGCTCCAGGTGATATTACAAAATATACTATTGTAATATGGCTGGAAGGTAAAGATCCAGAAACCACTAATAATATTATTGGTGGAGAAATTAAACTACAAATGAAATTTAATTCAGAAATAGTCGAAAAATAGGAGGAAAGAGAGAAGTTATGCAAAAAAGAAACGCAAAACAAAAAAGAAACATAAGAAATTTAGCTGCAGTAACAACATTAACTGCGATTATCTTAATAGTTTCAACTTATGCATGGTTTATTGGTCTTGACGAAGTTAGAGTAGAAGATTTTACAGTAAAAATCGCTGCTACTGATAGTTTAGAATTATCACTTGATGGTGCTAATTGGTCAGATACAATAGATATTGATCCAGATACAATTGAAGATGTTACTGGAACAAGTGCTTATGTTGGAAATACAAACTCATGGACTGGAAGATTAGATACTGATACTGATGGTGATGGTGTAAACGATCCTGTTGGATTAATACCTATGTCATCTGTTGGAGAAATGGATACTACTTCTTCAAGATTAGTAATGTATGAAAAAGCAAGTTTAAGTCCTACACCACCATATGGTACTAGACTAATGGCTAGTCAAGTAGAAAACACTTTAGATGGTGAT
The DNA here is from genome assembly GCA_964368535.1 of uncultured Muribaculaceae bacterium. GTDB lineage: Bacteria > Bacillota_I > Bacilli_A > RF39 > UBA660 > CAKOSP01. The sequence continues at coordinate 12,844 of CAYJBC010000002.1, read as the reverse complement.
GATGCTACTGCTGGACATCAACCAGTGGCTGAAGTAGATGGATATATTGCTTTTGACTTATTCGTTAAAAATTATACTGGGGCTCAATATATAGAAGCATTAAATCCTGCTGATGAAGAAGCAATTTATTTAATTGATGAATCAAATGTAGCAGTAACTCTAACTGGAGATAACGGTGGAACTACTGATGCTGCAGAAGATACAATTAGACAAGCTTCAGGAATCGAAAACTCTGTTCGTGTAGCATTTGCTCAAGTAGGACGTGTTGAAGGTACTGAAACTGATGCTGCAACTATCACAGGTATTACTTGTACAAGTGAAGCTGGTGTAGTTACTGGTATTTGTAGAACTGCTAGTATTTGGGAACCAAATGATAAAGCTCACGTAGATGGTGCAATTAATTATTATAATAATAACTGTGGTTATAGAGGAACAGCAACTGCTCCAACTGGTGCTGGATTTACAACTAAAGGTTGTATAGCAATAGCTAATGGAACTGCTTATACTACATATGCAGTAGCAACTGATATTTCATCTGATATGGATGTTAACATTTATGATGGTGGATTTAATGGTTTAGCTGTACCAGAAGTGCCAGATACAATGCCTGATGGAACAACTGCTTATCCAAATGCTGGAGCTGCAACTTTAGAAGCTTTTGATACATTTACAGACACTGAAAAATTATTGAATGCTGATGAAAGACCATCAATCATGACTTTAGCACCAAATAGTATTACAAAAATTAGAGTATATATTTACTTAGAAGGTCAAGACATAGATAACTATGACTGGGCTATCGAAGGAAAACAAATAACTGTTGACTTTGGATTCAGTAAACAAATATATGAAGCATAATAGAAAGATATAGAGGAGAAATAATATGAGTAAAAATAATAAAAAAGCTAATAAAAAAATCCAAAATATCTTGATATTTGCTGGATTTAGTGCAGTTATACTAATAGTATCAACTTATGCATGGTTTATTGGTTTACAAGAAGTTACTGTAAGTGAGTTCCAAGTAGAAATTGCTTCAACAGATAACTTATTAATATCATTAAATGGACTTAGCTGGGGTGAAACAGTTACTTTAACTGAAGGAACTTGGACTGCATATGATGATGCAGCTGCAACACCTAGTCAAGTTTATGATGGGAACACAAATAGTTGGGGTGGAAATGGTTTAATGCCTATTTCAACTGTAGGTACAGTTAATCCTGCCACTTCTAAACTTGAACTTTTCGAAAGAGGAAGTTATACACACACTGGTGGTGGTTTTAGATTAGTTGCTGATCAACTAGCTAACACTACTACTGAAGTAGATGGATACGTTGCATTTGACTTATTTATCAAAAACTTCACAGGAGCTCAATATATTGAAGATTATAATTTAGCTGATGAAGAAGAAATTTATTTATTAACTGATTCAGGAGTAAGCGTAGCTGCTGCTGGAACAACTGACGCTGAAGGTAATGACCTAGGTTATACTGGAGCTGCTGATCAAGGAATTGAAAATTCAGTTCGTGTGGCATTCGCACCAATTGGACGTGTAGATGGATCAAGTGAAGATGGAACACTTATCGGTGGAATCACTTGTAATGGTGCTACTGGTACTGTTGCTGGTGGAGTTACTGGTATCTGTACAGATGCTGTAATCTATGAACCAAATGAAAGAAATCATGAAGATAACGCAATTAATTGGTTTAATACATACTGTGATAATAGATCTGCTGATGATGTAGATGGAAATTCAGTTTACACTGATACTCAATGTAATGTATCTACACCAGATACAGGAGCAGATGGAGATTTCACAGACGGAAATGTTGAACCAGGATTTACTGCTTTTGCAGATAATCTAGAATTAGATACATGGGCTGTAAGTGGAGCAATAAATTCTGCTGCTAGATTTGATATATATGATGGACACAATACTTTTGATCCAGTTGCTGCTGGAACATTAGTTGAAAATGTTGATACATTTACTGATGCTGAAAAATTAATCGCAGGTAATGATCGTCCAGCATTTATGACTTTAGCGCCAAATAGTATTACTAAAGTAAGAGTATATGTATACCTAGAAGGAAATGACCTAGATAATATGGACCTTTCTGCTGCTGGAGCACAAATACTTGTTAACTTTGGATTTACTAAACAAAAATTTACAGAAGCTGACTTTACACCATAATATAATAATTATTGATGTAATAATAATTTGTAAATAAATTAAATTAGGATAAAAGGGGTAACCTAATGGTTACTCCTTCATCTTAGTTAAGAGGGAAAAATATGACTAGTAAAAAAAACAAAAAACAATTAGACATAAAAAGGAGAAAAATAAATTTTAATGTATTATTAATTTTTGCTTTTTGTGTCGGATTAATTTTAATAGTAGTTACATACGCCTGGTTTTCATCTTCAATAGATGCTACTGTAGATTTTGTTAAATTAACAGTTAATAGAGAAACAGGTTTATATGCTTCGCTTGATGGTGTAAATTATGGTAGTGAAATAATAGTAAATGAAGAAAACATATTATACGGAATAACTGATGAATACCCTGATCATAATAATAAATGGTCTAACAATGGTTTAGTTCCAGTTTCATCAAATGGAATCATTGATGCGAATAATAAATATTTTACTTTTTTTGAAAATTCTAGATTAGATTATTTAGAAGATAATGGAAGAAGATACCTAGATACAATATATTATGATGAAGAAAATAGTTTAGGAAGTAGATACGTAGCATTTGACGTGTTTTTAAAAAATATAAGTAACACACCATACAGTGATAATTTATATCTTTATGATGGTACTGGAGTATACTTAAATGAAGGTTATGAAGAAGAAATTCCTGGATTGTTTAATTCGATAAGAATCGGTATAGCGTGGCAAGGTTTCACCCCAGATAAAAATGCAGATGCACAGACTGTGCAAAATCTAGAATGTAATAATGAATGTTTTTCAACTATATATGAACCAAATAGTACGGAGCATAGTGATTATTCAATAGGAAAATTAAAAAGATATGGTATAGATATTACAAATGGAGAATATGTTCCTACATATGCAGTCATAAATGAAGGTAAGTATCTAGAACATGACTCAGGGCATAGTAATATACCACTGAATACAGAATACTTTGCAGAGCAAGAAACAATAACAGATTTAGATGATAGATTATTTGAGTTACCACATGGTATAACTAAAATAAGAGTATATATATGGATAGAAGGACAAGATGTTGATAGTTTAGAAGTATATTCAACAGGAGCCTTAGTAAATGTAACGCTTAATTTCTTTAAAGATTTAGCGGGATATGGTTTATAAGAAGTAAGAGGGAGAAAAATATGGATAAAAAGGAAAATAAAACTAATTTTGATTTATCAATTCTTTCATATAAAGAGTTGATAGATTTAAATTATAAAATAGAAGAATTTTTAGAATTTTTAAAAGACAATAAAGAAAAAATAACTAAAGATTTGGAGGTTGGCAATGAATAATTTTTTAACTTATATTACTGAAGATAGTGAACTAAAAAAAGAAATAATTTCATCTATGCCTACGAAAACTAAATCAAATGTAAAAGATGTTTTAGAAAAGATAAATGAAATTGAAAAAAAATACAATGATTATAATATGAATGTAAAAAAATACATTGAAGTCAAGAGTAGATCCATCGATATAGCAGACAAAAATGTATCTTCTAAAGAAGAAGTAGATAAACTTCTTAACAGGATAAAAGAATTACAAGAATTAAGAAAAATTCTATTACCTATTAATACATATTATGAAAAATTAGGATTTGATAATTTATTATATGAAATATCTAACTTTGCGGATTTCGATTTTCCGACAGTAAATGATGTAATTTCAAAATTTATAAAGAAGTTCGAAATTATAGGTGTTAATTTAACTGCTGCTGATTTTGATGTATCATGTTATGTAAATGATTATATGTCTGAATTTTTTATAGCTTATCAATCAGGTGATAAAAAATATATAAATGTAGAGCCTATATTTGAAAGATGTTATTGGGTAAACCCAAATATAATAAACCATATTCAACTAAATTTTAGAAAATTAATAAAAAAACATGAATCAAAATTCAAAGAAAAAGTAGTATCTATTCAAGATGACATGAAGAGAAAAAATAATATTCACTCTTATGAGGAATGTGTAAAAGAACTTAGAAAAATACACTATGAATATATGCTTTTAAATAAAGAAAGTATAAGTGATATTACTGATATGGCTATTAAAGGTGAAGTTGATATAAATGACTTCTTTAACACTAGTAAAGCATTTACAACTGCGATGAATACATTAGTAGTAGATAGGGAATCTGCTAAAGATATGACAAAAAAAGATAAATTACATGCTGATTTGACTAAATTAAAACACATAATAAGAGAATTCAAATTATATAATGAATTTACGCCATTTGTAGAATATTCGAAATCAATGTTAAAAGAATTTAAATTAGAAAAATCAGTTGAACAAATTGAAGATGAAATAGACGACTTAGAAGAAGAGCTATCAACTATTAATGCTGTTATATTTAAACCAGCTGAAGAGGAATCATTTAATGTAAAAAAAGCATTTAAATTTGCTGACAAAAAAATTGATACTTCAAAACCGCTTAAACAATTACAAGCAGATTCAATCACTTTATGTAACAAACTTTTAGATTTATATAAAAATGTTGATTCGTTATACTTTTTATCTAAAACTAAATCATTAATAGATGAATATGTGACACTAGATGATTTCTTAAATCTTTATTATGGTTATGATTACTTTAAGAAAAAAGGTTTAAAAAATACATTTAATACTGAAAATTATGATGAACTAATGGAATATGCTAGTAAGTTCGATGATTTTTGTAGTAATCCAAATAATGTAGTTATATCATCAGTACCAGTATTTAATGATTATAATGTATCTAAAGTAATAGTGGATAAATACAGAATGAATAATATTAACTTAACTGAAGATAATTTAAGATTAGGTAATATAGACAACCTTTTAGAACAAGTAAAATTATTTTTAAGAGTTACACATATTTTAGAATGTGGCTTAACAGTTGAAAAATTATGGTTCATAATTGAAGCAGATAAAATAAGAAATACAAAAAAAGAAACTAATTAGATTACTAATTAGTTTTTTCTTTCAAAAAAATGATAAATATGTTACAATATACTCAGAAAAGGGCATTTATTATTACAATACTAAAGTAAATGTGAATATATTAAAATAGGTATTTTATTAATACCATAGAAAGGAAGTATTATGTATAGAGATGATTTTCCAATGCTTAATCAAGATATTATATATTTTGATAATGCTGCGACGAGTTTTAAACCAAAATGCGTAATAGATAAAGTATCAGATTATTATACAAATTACTGTGCAAGCGTACACAGAGGTGACTACGATTTATCATTTAAAGTAGATAATGAATATGAAAACGTAAGAAGTATAGTTAAAAGTTTTATTAATGCATCTGATGAAAGTGAAATAATTTTTACAAGTGGTGCAACAGAAGGCCTTAATCTAATAACAAATGGATTATTTTCTCATATACTTGAAGAAAATGACGAAATACTTTTAACAGAAGGTGAACATGCATCTAATGTACTTCCTTGGTTTGATATTTCAAATAAAACAGGTGCTAAGATAAATTATATAAAACTTGATGATAATTACCACGTTACGATAGATAATGTTTTAAAAGCTATAACACCAAATACTAAAGTTATATCACTTGCTCATATTACAAATGTTATTGGAGATTTAAGACCAATTAAAGAAATATGTAAAATAGCACATGAACGTGATATATTTGTAGTAGTAGATGGTTCACAAAGCATACCTCATAAAAAAATAGATGTATTAGATTTAGATGTTGATTTTTTTGTAGCATCTTCACATAAAATGTGTGGACCAACTGGAGTAGGTTTATTATATGGTAAATATGAACTTCTTAATAATATAAAACCATTATTACTTGGTGGAGGGATGAATGATTCATTTAATAATTTAAGTGAAATCAGTTACAAAGAATTACCACATAGATTAGAAGCTGGAACACCAAATATAGCTGGAGTAATTGGTTTTGGTGAAGCAATTAAATATTTAGATAATATAGGTATAGATAATATAGAAAATAAAGTGCAGTCATTAAGAAGATACTTAGTAGATGAATTTTTAAAAATTTCTCACATAGATATTATTAATTTAGAGTCAGATTCTGGTATTGTTTCATTTAATATAGATGGAATATTTCCACAAGATGTTTCTTATTATTTAAATAAATATAATATATGTTTAAGAGCGGGTAATCACTGTGCAAAAATGCTTAGTAATGCAACTAAAGTTAATAATACATTACGTATTAGTTTAGCATTTTATAATACTGAAGCAGAAATAGATGTTGTAGTAGATCTTTTAAAAGATTTAGATAAAATAGAAAAAGAGATGTTTTAATGAATGCAGATAAAAAAAGAGATATAATGCTTCACTATTTAAATAATCCAGTAAATAAAAAAGATATAAATGATGAAACATATATAAAAGTAAATACAAGTATATCTTCATGTATTGATAATATAGATATATATATTAAAATAGAAGAAAATATTATAAAAGATATTGCATTTAATGGCGAAGCATGTGCAGTTAGTTTATCATCAACGTCGATTATGATAAAAAATTTGATTGGTAAAACAATAAATGAAGCAAATGAGTACATAGATAATTTTGAGAAAATGATAAATGAAAAAATATATGATAAAAATATTTTAAATGAAGCAATAGTTTATGATGAAATATATAAGCAAGGTTCAAGAAAAAAATGTGCATTACTGCCATATGAAGGAATAAAAAAAGCAATAAATAATAAATAAAAGTATAGTAAAAGCAAAAAAAATTAGAAAAACAAATTATTGTTTTTCTTTTTTTATGTATTTATAATGTTTGACAAAAGCACTTAATTAAAGTATAATTTTATTATGATACGAGGATATAATTTATGCCTTCATTAAAGAAAATATTGACAAAAAAAAGATCGATATTTCTCGTAATTATAGGTTTTTCAATTATCATTTTATCAACATTGTTTGTTACAATGGCTTTTTTAGGTCCTGGACCTAATGAAGTAGGGCAATCAGAACTTAGAGTTACATCTAAAAATTTAGGTTCACTTCAACTTCTACCAGGTGAAGTATTATCTTTTAATACTTTAAAAACCGTGGGACAAACTAGTTCAGCAGTTGTTTTAGATACTGATGATATAACAACTATAAAGTATGATATTTATTTTGAAGTAATAAATAATACGTTTAAATATACTACAGAAGAAGAAAAACCTGAATTAATATTACAAGTAATGAATGAAAAAGGAGAACTATTAACTGATTTACCTGGACTTGAACATATAATGACTGCGGATGGTACTGAGGGTTTTGATATAACTACATTAGATTATACAATACCAATTAGTATTGATACAGAAATAAGTACTACACAAACTGATAAAGATATAACACAGATATGGACATTTCAGATTATGTATATTGATTTAGATAGTGATCAACTAGAAAATAATAATGCTGAAATCATTGCCAATATTATATTTGAAGTTCAAGAAGAAGCAAACACTTTTCCAGAGAAGATAATTAGTGATAATGGTGGTGAATCTATTATTGATTCTAGAGGACCAGCAAATTTAAGACTAGCCGCAACATCTACTGAGTTTTATGATTCTCTATCACAAGAACAACAAGAATTTTATAGCGATGACTTTGGATTATATTCAGAAACTACAGCATCAAATGAAACTACATATTTTTATAGAGGAGCAGTTGAAAATAATTGGGTATATTTTGCCGATAGATACTGGAGAATATTAGGTATTAATTCAGATAACACAGTTAAATTAATATATGCAGGAGCATTTGCTCCCACAGAAGAGGAAAGTATAGTTAAATTAACTGATAACTGGGTAGGATCAAGTGTATATTCAACAAATACAACTGTAGCGGAGTATACTGGATATATGTATACACTAGGTGTTAGGGATGGTTTTAGTGTAAATAGTGACACTAAAACAGTAGTAGATACATGGTATGAAGGAACAATCCTTAGTACCAATTATCATAAATATGTAGCAGATACAGTATATTGTGCAGATAGAACTATAAATAGTAATACAGTAAATCAAGTTACTGGAATAGGTAATGGAATAGGAACTGATATGACAGTTTATGGACCAACTAATTTTATTAGACATGATTCATATGTTAGCAAAGGAACAATAAATTACGATTGTTCTAAAAATGATTCATTTACTGTTGATGATATAGTAAATGGTAATGGAGCATTAACGTACCCAGTTGCATTACCAACAGTATATGATCTTATAGCAGCAGGATTAACAATTGAGGCGCCAAATAAAGAAAGTTATATTTCTAGTAATGGAGCATTTTATACAATGTCTGCCGCTACAGGAGGAACAAATAACACTTTATTTTTATCAGATTTAGATAATAAATTAATGAATGGTCCTTCAAATTATTCATTAGTAGTTAGACCAGTAATAAGTATAAAAAGCAGTGCATACGTAATAGGTTCAGGTTATTATAATGAACCATACGTGTTAGCGGGGTGAGAAAGATGAAAAATATAATGTATAATATTAAACTATATAAAAGGAAATATATGATAATTGCATCAATGGCTATAGTAGCAATACTTATAACTTTTGGTGTGTCATATGCATATCTATCAGCGAGTTTTGATGAAACGCAAATAACAGATATAAATGCTTCAGTAGGTAATATAGAAAGTTTTACGTATACTCCAGGTGATACACTTACTTTTTCAAGTGCAGCAGCTGGTCAAAGTGGAACTACTCATCCAAGTGCAACATTAATGCCTGGAGCGGGTAGTCAAACTATTGAATCAACTTATGATTTATATTTAGATATAAGTGCGAATACTTTTACATATACAACAGATGGTGAAAAAACAGCAGAATTACTTCTTAAAATAATAGATCCAAGTGGTAATGAGGTTACAGAGGCAGCTGAAAATAGTAGTCTACAATACGTTACAGTTGATGGTCAATCTGGTTTTGATGTAACAAACATAACAGGATTCTTTCCAATTAAATTAAACCATCCAATATCATCAAATGACTCAGTTAATGGTACAACGCAGGAGTGGGATATTACACTTACTTATGTAGATTTACCAATTGATCAGTCTCATAATAATAACAAATCATTTACAGGTAGCTTTGTATTTGATACAGGTGTTATTCATACACTTCCTAATCTAATCCTCGAGCATAATGGAGGAAAAGAAAGAATAGAAAGTTACCCGCAAAGTGACTTCACAAAAGTAGCAGTTTCAACTGAAACTTATTTAACTCTTCCAGATGTTTATACTGCAACTGTCGCAAATAATATGTCTAAAGATAGATCTGTTATTGAAAGTGGTATGTTTGCGACTACCGATGATTATGGAACAAGTTATTATTTTAG
>CAYJBC010000002.1:0-3193 GCA_964368535.1 uncultured Muribaculaceae bacterium | reverse complement strand
ACACTGCAGGAACAACAGCCGCACCTGGCACAGGAACTGGAGGAAGTACTCAGTATTTTGGAAATTATATAAGAAATATATATAGTAAAAATCCTGTTTTAGAATGTCCGAATAGGTTAGATGCATATACTGTAAGCGACGAAGTAAATGGAAATGGTGCTTTAACTTACCCAGTGGCGATGCTTAGCATGGATGAAGTGGCAATGGCTGGTGGGCGTCAAAGTTTCTGGAATTACAATTACTATTTATTTACAAATAGTGATTACTGGGTTCTGTCTCCTTTTTATTATAGTAGTAATTATGCTTATGGATTTTACGTTATTCCTAATGGTCATATCGGTGGGGATGGTATCACTGGTACCCATGGTCTTCGCCCTGTATTAAATCTTAACTCTAATATCTTGGCATCAGGTACAGGTACGTGGAATGACCCTTATACAATATACTAAACAGTAAAAGTAGAGTAATCTACTTTTTATTTGTCAAATAAGTTTAAAATTGATATAATAAGTTCAGGTGAAGCGAAATGATAGATATAAATATAATCAGAGAAAATAAAGAATTAGTTAAAGAAAATATAAAAAAGAAATTTCAAGATCAAAAATTAGATTTAGTTGATAAAGTATATAATTTAGATATAGAATACAGAAATATTAAAAAAGAAGCTGATGATTTAAAATCTTTAAAGAATAATAAAAGTGCTGAAATTGGTTTATTAATGCGCGAAGGTAAAAAAGAAGAGGCTGAAAAGGTTAAAGCAGAAGTATCTAGTTATGGTGATAAAATTTTAGAATTAGAAACTAAAGAAGAAAATTTATCTAAAGAAATTAAAGAAATAATGATGGTTATACCAAATATAATGGATGAAACAGTTCCAGTAGGTAAATCCGATGAAGATAATGTTGAATTAGAAAAATATGGGGAACCTATAGTTCCTGCATATGAAATACCTTATCATGCAGATATCTTAGAAAGATTAAATGGACTTGATAAAGTAAGCGCAGGAAGAACAAGTGGTAATGGTTTTTATTATATGATGGGTGATATAGCAAGACTACACTCAGCAATTCTTAGCTACGCTAGAGATTTTATGATAGATAATGGTTTTACATACTGCGTTCCTCCATTTATGATAAGAAGTGATGTAGTTACTGGTGTCATATCATTTGAAGAGATGGAAAGTATGATGTATAAAATAGAAAATGAAGATTTATATCTAATAGGTACATCAGAGCATTCAATGATAGGTAAATTTAAAGACCAAATTATTAAAGAAAATGAACTGCCAATAAGTTTAACAAGTTATTCACCATGCTTTAGAAAAGAAGTTGGCGCTCATGGTATTGAAGAACGTGGAATATATAGAGTACATCAATTTGAAAAACAAGAAATGATAGTTTTATGTAAACCTGAAGAATCTAAAATGTATTATGATAAAATGTGGAAATTAACTGTAGAGTTTTTCAGAAATTTAGATATTCCAGTAAGAACTTTAGAATGTTGTTCGGCAGATTTAGCAGATTTAAAAGTTAAATCAGTTGATGTAGAGGCTTGGAGTCCTAGACAAGGAAAATATTATGAAGTAGGTTCATGTAGTAATCTAAGTGATGCACAGGCAAGAAGACTTGCGATAAGATGTAAAGGTGATAAAGGTAACTATTACCTTCATACATTAAATAATACAGTGTTTGCAACACCTAGAGGTTTAATCGCATTTATCGAAAACAATTATAATGAAGATGGAAGTATAAATATCCCAGAAGCTCTAAGAATGTATATGGGTGGTAAAAGTAAAATAGAAGTATCTAAATAGATATTTCTATTTTTTTGATGTATTTCGTGTTAAAATAGATTTATGAATGAAAAAATTATCAATAAAATAAAACATATTAAAAAACTTAATAAAGAAGAGGAAATACATCTAGAGTATCTTTTGCCTAGATTAGATACTAAAAGTAGACACGAATTATTATATTTAATTATTAGTGGTTTTTTATGTGGTGATAGAATACTAAACAAAAATGAAAGAATTATAAGTAAAGAATTATTTGAAAAAGTCATTAAGATGTATGTTGAAACATTATCAGATGATTTAAAGTGTGAAATAAAAGAAAATGATAACAATTTAGCTACAGCAATTGGTGATGATTTAATTATAATTAGTCCAGAATTAGTAGATATTATTTATACTGGAAAAGACCATTACTGTTATTTATTTGGAGAAGAAAAAACTTTAAAAAATAAATATACACAAATGGATTTAAGATATGAAGCAGTAAAAATAATATTTCATGAATATATGCATATAGTCCAAACTAAAAGAGCAAGAAATAGTGAATATACATTATTATCAAATGTATATATAAAAGAATCAATCTTATGTTTCTTTTATAAAAATTTTTATGAAGAAAATTACAATAATCTTATTATGGAAAAAGAAGCTGAAGCTAATTCAGAAATACTAATGGGTGTATTCTCACACTTCTTAGGAACCGCGAATGATGCCTTAAAGACATGTGATTTTGTTAATCGAAAAATGCTTAAAGAAGATTCTTTTGAAAGAATACTAAATGATAAAAAAATTGATTTAAATTTAACTTTTGATAAGTTTATCGAAGACAAACCAGAAATTTTGAGTGCTTATCCAGTACTTTTAGGTGAGTATAGCACTATAAATGGAATAGTTGTGACCAAAACAATGGAAGAGATGATTATATATATTAGTGAAAATCCATATTTATCGGACGGTTTTAAAACTTATTTATATTTAATGATGGATATTAGAGAAGTAAAAAAGAAAAAGTTTTGACATGTTTTGTCGAAAGTATTGAAATAAAAAAATAAATGATTAAAATACATTCTTGAAAGCGAATATTGACAAAAACAAAAACTTCCAATAGTTCAAAATCACATTATACATACCCAAAACATTCAAATCCAAATCTAAGTCAAATTCGCTTTCATAAATTTATAAAATATGTTAAAATATATGCAGTTTGGAAGTGGTATTATGCTTAAGCCTAATATGGAGTTAGCTAAAGAAAGAAATGGATCACAAATAGTTTATAAAGAGTTAAGCAGTGATATACATAAAATAGTTAAAGATAAGAAATATTTTATAAGAACGTACGGATGTCAAATGAATGTTCATGATTCAGAGCAAATAAAGTATTATTTAGAAACTTTAGGATAT
>CAYJBC010000001.1:9799-59999 GCA_964368535.1 uncultured Muribaculaceae bacterium | reverse complement strand
TAGTCTGCATCAAATAAATTAAAACCTAGTAATTTAATTCCTACACTTATAAATATCATTATAAAAGTTATTTTTAAAATAAGTTTAGCAATAATAACTTTATCTTGTTCTTTCATAAACATCACCACTTAAAAACAATTATATAAGATTGAAAAGTAATATACTATAAGTGTACAATTATTATTGTGTTCGTATTGGAATATCTGGATTATAATTAATATATAGTTTATTTGATGTAAAATTTATGTTATATTTATTATGTGAGGTGTATATGAAACAAAAAATTAATAATAAATTTAATTTATCAAAAGAAGACATTACAGAAATTGTATTAAGATCTAGAGCACTAATATTAAATTCTAAAAAAGAATTATTGATGGTTTTTTGTGAAAATACATATCAATTTCCTGGAGGTCACGTTGAAGAAGGCGAAACTTTAATGGATACTCTTAAAAGAGAAATAAGAGAAGAAACTGGAATAATATTAAAAGAGGATATATATCCAATAATATATCAAATACAACATCACAGTAAAAATTATCCATGCGAAGGAACTAATAGATATACAGAACTTAATTATTATCTAATTAATACTGATGAAAAATATGATTTAAATAATTTATCATTAGATGAATATGAAAAGTATAGCGATTTTAAATTAGAATATATTCCTTTAAATGATATAGAAATAAAATTAAAAGAAACAGAAAAGTTAAATCCTAAGAATATACTAGTATATAAAGAAATACTTGAAGTTGTACGTGAGTTAAAAAAATTTTGTAAATAAAAAATGAGTTTAAAACTCATTTTAATTTTCATATAAAACATTTATATCAACATCAGTATTAATACCATCTATTAATCCAGTATTTGTTAATTGCCACATATAATAGTCACCTTCATAAGAAGTTTCATCCACATAATGAGCAAGCCAAGTAGGGTACTGTGGTACATCCCATATATTTCTCAAATAATTAGCGCTGCCATAATTCATTCCATCATATCCAGCATCTTCGACTATTTTAATAAATTCAATTGCCATATAATTTAGTTCAGTTAAACTTATTTCATAAGTATTAAATTCGCTCCATTCTTCCCAGTCAAATGAAATAGGTAAGTCAAGCTCTCTACCATCTAATGTATCTACAATCCAGTTAGCAGCGTGTTTTGCTTCTTCAATACTATTTGCATAACTATAATAATAAATACCTATATCAAGACCTACTTCTGAAGCTCCTTCAAAATATTCTTCAAACATAGGATCTAATGTATGTTCTTCATCCCATCCATAGCCAATTCTAAGAATTGCAAATTCAACTCCAGCATCTTTTACTTTTTGCCAGTTAATTTCTTCTTGCCATCTAGATACATCAATCCCAATTCTTGTATCATCAGTTTTATGTTTAGATATAACATCTTCAATTGGTAATTTTTCAGGTTCTGAATAAGTAACAGGCGCAATGTAATCTTTAATATATAAATTAAAATCTTTTGTTGTATTATTGCCAGATGAATCAGTTGCACTTAATTGTAAAGCATATGAACCGCTAACATTAAAATCATAATCACCAATTATTTCACAATTTGGTTTGCTATCGTGATTATCAGCACAAAATATTTTTTCTACTAGATTTATATCACTACCAACTTTATAAGTATATGAACCACTGTTTAAAACAAGTGGAGCAGTAGTATCTACAACTGTGTAATTTATATTAATCTTGTAATCTTTTCCTTCACTTTCATAAATTAATTCAAATTTAGTTTCTCCTAGTTTTGTAGTATCTAAGATAGTAGTTAAATCTTTTATCTCTCCATTTTCAATTTCTACATGCTCACTTGCTAGTGCATTTTCGTAAAACTCAAATGAAAGATTTTCATCGTAAGTAATGATAGCATTACTTTCAGATGCATCAAGTATTGTATTATTATCTCTACTATAAAAATAAAGTATAGTACCGCCACTTAATAATACTAAAATGGCTATAATTAAAACTTTCTTCTTCATAGGTACATTATATCAAAAGAAATCAGATAATAATAGTAAAAATTATCAAGTTAATATATTTATAACCTTGACAAATTAGACATATTTGTTACAATATATGAAAGGAAATATTATGCAGTATACCATAGAAAAATTAAGTTCCATAATTAAAGAGTATAATGAAGAAGAATTACCTTATATTCTTAAAGCATTTCATTATGCTAAAATTTTTCATGGGAATCAAAAAAGAGCAAATGGAGATGATTATATTATTCATCCTCTAGCAGTAGCGATAAAATTAGCTGAAGTAAAGGCTGATAAAAACACAATTTGTGCAGCGCTTTTACATGATGTTTTAGAGGATACATCTTGTACATATGAAAATTTAGCAAAAGATTTTAATGATGAGATCGCACATTTAGTATATGGGGTAACAAAAGCATCTGAATTAACGAGTATTTCTAGAGTTGAAAAGAATGCAAGAAACACTAAAAAACTACTACTTAGTGGGGTTAATGATGTAAGAATATTAATAATAAAATTATTCGATAGATTACACAATATGGAAACGCTTATGTATTTAAGTGAGGAAAAACAAAAAAGAATTGCTCTTCAAACTATGGAAGTGTATGCTCCTGTAGCTTACTATTTAGGATCATATCATATCAAAAGAATATTAGAGGATCTATCGTTTAAATATATTGACTATAAAAATTTTGTTGGAACATATGAAGATATATATTTATTGAAAAATGAAAACATAGATAAATTAAGAGAAATTAAAATGTTTTTAAAGTACACAATGGAATTTAGTAATATTCCTGAATCAGAGATTGACCTAAGAACAAAAAGTATATATAGGACATATTTAAAATTAGAAGATGGTATAACAATTAATAATATGCATGATTTATTTTCATTTAAAATATTAGTTAATGAAATAGAGGAATGTTATGAAACAATATATTATTTTAAAAAATTATTTCCATTTGTAACTGGAACTTTTACAGATTATATACAAAGTGAAGAGATAAGTAACTATAAAGCAATACATAGTAAAATTATTTTAGAAGATGGACAAATTGCTCAAATTAAGGTTATGACTAAAAATATGGATCATTTAAGTCGTGAGGGACTTATAGGTTTATGGGATAAAATGCGTGGGGATGCAGCAGAAGAAATGCTTAAATCAATGAGAAATAGTAATTTTTATAAAGTAGTATCTCAATTAAGTCAAGATAATGATTTAGATAGTGAAAAGTTTGTTAGTGAAGTAAAAAAGAGATTATTGTCAAAAAAGAATATTCACAAACTATAAAACAATTCTCTTGATATTTTTAGTCTAAACATGGTAAAATTAAGTATATTAAATGAAAAGGAGTTTTTATAATGAGAGAATTTACAGAACAAGAACTAGTTAGAAGAGAAAAAGTAGGCACACTTGTATCTAAAGGTATAAATCCATTTGGAACACGTTTTGATGTTACAACTAATTCTAAAGAGTTAAAAGATACATATGAAAATAAAACAAAAGAAGAATTACATGAAATGAATATTCCAGTTGTTATAGCAGGAAGAATTATGACTAAAAGAGGAAAAGGAAAAGTTGGTTTTTTTCATGTGCAAGATAGAGATGGTCAAATTCAAGTTTATATTAAATTAGATGATGTAGGTGAAGAAAATTACCTTATATTTGATGATTCTGATTTAGGAGACATCGTAGGTATTGAAGGAACTGTTATGAAAACAAATACTGGTGAATTATCAGTTCACGCTAGTAAATTTACTCATTTAGTAAAAGCTTTAAAGCCTCTTCCAGATAAATTTCATGGTATAGCCGACCCAGAAATTAAATTAAGAAAAAGATATTTAGATATAATTATGGATCCTGAAGTAAAAGATATATTTTTCAAAAAACAAATATTCTGGTCAACAATTAGAAATTATTTGATAGAAAATAAATTTTTAGAAGTAGAAACACCAATTTTAGAAAATTGTACTGGTGGAGCTGCAGCAACACCATTTTCTACTCATCATAATGCACTTGACTTAGATGTGTTCCTTAGAATTTCAATGGGAGAATTATGGCAAAAAAAATTATTAGTTGCTGGTTATGAGAGAACTTTTGAAATAGGTAGACAATTTAGAAATGAAGGAATGAGTCCTGAACATTTACAAGATTATACACAAATGGAATTTTACTGGGCATATGCTGATTATAAAATGGGTATGGATTTCATAAAAGAAATGTATCGTAAAGTAGTAAAAGCAGTTATGGGCACTAGTGTATTTACATCAAAAGGTTTCGATATAGATATGGATGCAGAATGGAAAATATACGATTTTGAAACAGTAATTAAAGAAGGTACTGGAGTAGATATATATAATTCTACAAAAGAGGAAGTATGTGAAGCTCTTGATAAAGCTAGTGTTGAATATGATAAAAATATTCCTTACTGGAGACTTGTTGATATATTATGGAAAGTAGTTAGAAAAAATTTAGGTGGACCAGGATTCTTAGTAGGTCAACCAGTTGAATTAAATCCTCTTCCGAAAAGATTAGAAGAAGACCCTAGAAAAGTAGCACAGTTTCAAGTAATACTTGCAGGTTCAGAAATGGGTAATGGGTATTCTGAACTGAATAATGCAGATGACTTAGAAAGTAGATTTTTAGAGCAAAGAAAAATGGCTGAAGAGGGAGATGAAGATGCACATGCACATGATGCAGAATTTATCGAAGCTTTAGAATATGGTATGCCTCCAGCATTCGGATTTGGTTTATCGGAAAGATTTTTCTCAATGTTAATGGATAGACCTATAAGAGAATGTGTGATGTTCCCACTTATGAAACCAAAGGATAATTAAGGAGTAAAAATGGCGTATATAAAATATAAAGAATTAACAAAGTATTTTAACTTTGAAACAGAAATTTCATCTGATGATTTACCAAAATATGTATTAGATTATATAAGTGATTCAGAAAAAGTGATGGTTGCTTACAAAACGGCGAGAGACTATGGGATATTTACAACTAAAAGAATGGTGTTGTTTGATAAAAATCCACTTTCAACACTTAAAAAAACACATATAATTCCCTATAAATCAATTTCAACGTCAGCAATTGGATTTGGGTTTAATAATGCTCAAATATTACTTAGTTTAGATAGTGGTTATCCACTACAACTTAATTTTGTAAGAATGAATGATCAAAAGAAAACAAATTTAAAAAATGTATATATACATATGATGGAGCCTTAAACTACTAGTAATAGTAGTTTTTATATTTTGTCATTCCCATAAGTTTCATTAATTATTTTAAGAATTTCTTCTTTTATATATTTTACTTCATCCTCTAATGTATCTTTTTGCAAATAAGGTTTAAAATCAGAAAAGTTTCTCGGTGCCTGTGAAACTGTTAAATCTTGAGCATTTAATGTTTGTAGTATTTGTCCAATTAAACTAAAAAAATTACCCAGTGAATTTTGTTGATTAACAGTCAAAGTAGTAGCGATACCAAAACCAAGAGTTGTACCTAATAAAGTAAAAGTGTAAGGATCAAGAGAAAATAATAAATCACTTAAAGATTTATAGTCTTGATTACAAAATTCTTTATACGTATTATTATCCATAGTAAATAATATGTAAATGGTATAAATTGATTAAAATAAATAATATATTATGTGTTATACTAATATCATAGGAGTGATATTTTATGTGGAGTGATTTTATTGAATTTATAATAATATTAATAGTAATATTAATAGGAATTATGGTTGCATATAAAGCAGGAAGAGAAAGTGTTAGTGTAAAAAAAGTATCTAAACCTGCAGCTAAAAAGAAAAAAACAGTTAAGAAAAAATAAAGGCCAGATCATGGCTTTTTTTGTTAAAACTTGCAATTAAATGCATGTTATGATAAAATACGTAAGGTTTGAAGGGAAGTATAGTATGAAAAAAACAAAAATAATATGTAGTATAGGACCTGCTAGTAATAAAGTAGAGGTTATGACTGAGATGGTTAAAGCTGGTATGAATGTTGCCAGAGTAAATTTCACTCATGCTACAAAAGAAGAAAGAAAAGAAGCAACAGATGCAGTCCGTGAAGTAAGAAAAATTACAGGGGAAAATATTGCACTTTTATGGGATACTAAAGGCCCAGAATTTAGAAGTGGAATGACTGAAACAGGACAAATTATATTAGTTGCAGGAAAAACTATAAGAATAGTTAAAGAAGAAGTTTTAGGAAATGAAGAAAGATTTTCAGTAAATCATTCTAGAGCAATTGATAGTTTAAAAATAGGAGACATTATTCTATTAGAAAATGCTAAAATGAAATTAGAAGTTATTAGTAAAGAAGAAGATGGTGTTACATGTACTATTATAAATGGTGGTACACTAGGTAATAAGAAATCAATGAGTGCTCCAGGAATTAAACTTGATATTCCATATGTAAGTGATATTGATCGTGAAGATATTAAGTATGCTTGTGAAAATGGCGGAGAGTTTTTAGCTATATCATTTGTATCAAGTAAAGAAGATGTTTTAGAAATTAAGGAAATTATTAAAGAACATGGAAGAGAAGACTTGCAAATAATTTGTAAGATTGAAAGTCAACTAGGTATAGATGATTTAGACGGAATTTTAGAAGAGTCTGCAGGTATAATGATTGCTCGTGGTGATTTAGGTACTGAAATACCATCTGAAATGCTACCAATAGTTCAAAAACAAATGATACAAAAAGCAAGAGAAAAAGGAAAAATTGCAATTGTTGCAACTGAAATGCTTGAAACAATGATGGAAAATTCCAGACCTAAAAGAGCAGAAACTGCTGATATAGCAAATGCAGTATTTGATGGAACAGATGCCGTTATGCTTTCAGGAGAAACTACAATTGGTAAACATCCAGTTGAAACTGTTAGAGCTATGGCTAATATTTGTGCTACTGCTGAAAATTATGCAGATTTCGATTATATAACAAATACAAATAAAGTTATGGATATTCCAACATCAATTGCTGAATCTGTTGTATCAAGTGCTAATAGACTAAATGCTAATTTAATTTGTGCAACTACTATGAGTGGTTCAACTGCAAGAATGATTAGTAATTTAAAGCCAAAATCTATTATTCTTGCACTTACTACAGATGAAAAAGTTGGAAGAAGACTTGCTCTTAACTGGGGAGTATATCCAGCAACTCTAAAAGTATGTAATTCAACTGATGAAATTCTTTCGGAAAGTTTAAATAAAGCAAAAGAAACAATGAAATTACAAAGTGGAGACATAGTAGTTACGACTGGTAATTTCCCAAATACTAAGGAAATTAAACCAACAAATTTAATGAAAATAGAAATTATAAAATAAATTGATTGTAAAATCAATTTTTTTATTTGAATAAAAGCAAATAATAATATATATTTTTCTATTATTTTATGATAAAATTATCATGATAGCGAGGTATAATATGAAATTAAATAAAAGAAAAATTTTATTAGCAGTATTAATTGGAAGTGTTTTAGTTTTAACAACTAGTTTAGCTTATTTTGTAGCATCAATAGCTAATCCGGCAAGTACCGATGTGGATTTAAAAAGTGAGATATCCCAAAAATTTATTTTTACACCAGGAACACCGATTAATATAACAGCTAATCAAACAAATTTTGGTACAGGAGATGAAAGTATCAAGGCTGAGACAACGTCAAGTGCCACTTTAATCGCTGATTCTGCTTTGGGTTCAGCAACAGAAAAATATAATGTTTATTTTAATATCAATAGTAACGATTTTGAATATACTATTGATAACAATAATCCAGAAATATTATTGTCTATAATTGATCCTAGTGGTACGGAGATAGAAAGCATAGATGGATTAGTTTATAAAAGTATCACAGATGTTAAAGGAAAAGAGCTAAAAGGATTTGATATAACAACAAAAAATTGTATAGTAAAGATTGCAGAAGACTATGCAATATCGACAGCTAATTCAGAAATTGGTACTACTCAAAACTGGAAAGTTATTATAACATTTGTGAATTTAAATTCTGATCAGGTAGCAAATGAAGGTAAAACTTTATCATCAACACTAATTTTACAAGAAGATAAATTGACTTCCGGAGCAATTACTGCGAGTGAAAGTATTATATTATCTCAGGGCGGAAGCTCGAATATAATAAATATAAATGATGAAGATATGTCTGGTGGAAATTTCAAGGAAATGTACTCTGCCGCAGACGATTACGGAACATCATATTTTTATGTTGCACAGTCAGAGAATAAATGGGTTAAGTTTGCTGATTTATATTGGCAAATTTTGAGAATAAATGGGGATGGAACTATAAGGATGATATATGCGGGTCAAACAGCCCCATTAGAATCAGAAAAATTAGGTATTAATGGGACTCAAACCAGCATAGGTGAATCGAAATATTCTTCAGACGCTACAGTAACGTTAAATACAATGAATTATTTAAATAGCGATACTAAAAATTTAATAGATCAGTGGTATACTACTAATTTAAATTCCTATGATCAATATATAGCAGATTCAATATATTGTAATAATAAAGAGTACATATATGAAACATCAGGCAGTTTTTGGAATTGGCATTATTTTGATGGATATTATTTATTTAACAATGGACCAATAAACTTTAATTACAATTGTTCAAATAAAGAAGACAGTTTCACAGTAGAAGATACTACAAACGGTAATGGTTTACTTACTTATAAAGTTGGAATGCCTACAATTGAAGACGTAATGTTAACTTATTTAGGAACTGGCATTAATTTTACTACTATGACACCAATGGAAATAGAAGTGTCTTACAACTCACCTACAAAAGGATTTTTAACTGGTGTTAGTTCGAATACTGGGGGTATAGCGGAATTCAATATATCAGATAATTTGCATATAAGACCAGTTGTTTCATTACAATCTAACATAACATTTAATGGTACAGGCCAATGGAATGACCCATATACAATAGGGGAACCATCAATGAATGTTTGCACAATATGAAAATATATAACAAAATAGTATATATTTTTTTCATTGGAGTAATAATATTATTTCAAATATTAAATTATTATATAGCAACAGGCGAATTAGATTTAAAACACTTTTCTTATATCTTATATTTTATAGGAGCAATAGCATTGTTAATATACATAATCGCTATGTTATTTAAGGTTAAAAAAATAACAAAACATGATATATTTGTATTTATATTGATTATATTAAATATTTGTACAACAATTTTTGCATATAATCCCCAAATTTCTATATGGGGATTGGCAGGATGGTATGAAGGTATATTATCATTGTCATCATACTATTTTATATTTTTATTATCTACAACACTAAGTAGATTTTACAAAAAAAAGTTGATATATACCTTTGTGATTGTTGGGATATTTAGTTTCATTTGTTTAATACTCCAAATTTTAGGTTTAGGGTTTGCAATTCCAGAAGATAAATTTTATTCAAGTATATATTTAAACAGCAATTTATTTGCATGCTTTTCCATCCTAGGCGCAGGTTTATCCATTGGTTTATATTGCATAAAAAAAAATCTTTTGCATTTATGTTTTTGTATAATCTATATTTTTTCTATATTAATATCAATATCAACTAGTGGTTTAATTGGATTAGTAGTAATATTTTTGTTCGTAATATATAAAAAGAAATTTAAAGAGGCAATAATTTTATATTTAATATCGCTAATGATTTTTATAATAATAGGGTTGTTCTTAGATAATAATTTATTTAAAGAGGTAGTTAAATTAGTAAATGAAACTTCAGAAACAGGGCAAAACATAAACAATATCACTAATGTAGGAACAAACCGAGGGTATATTTACACCGAAACATTTAAACATGCTGATAATTATTTGCTAACGGGTTTAGGAATAGATAATTTTATGTTCGTAAATAAAGGAGAACCAATTCTTATAGCTAATCCACCAAGGTATGTTAGTAAAGCTCATAGTGATATTATACAAATATTGATAACAAGAGGATTATTTTCTTTGATACTTTATTTACTATTAACTATCTCTATATACTACAAATCAATAAAAACAAATAAATGTCCATATAATTTCTGCGTTTTTTTAGCATGTATAGGTTACTTTATCCAAATTTTATTCAACATATCTTATATTCAAGTTGCTCCGCTATATTTTATGTTACTTGGAATTTTAGTGGACAGAGAAGTATTTTATGGTAAAATAAAAGAATGAAAAAATTAATAAGTGTAATTATACCAGTACATAATGACGAAAAGTATATACAAGAAACAATATTATCAGTTATAAATCAAAGTTATCAAAATTTTGAAATCATTATTGTAAATGATTGCTCAACTGACAACAGTAAAAAAATAATAGAAAAAAATTTGACAGATAAAATATTTTTAATTAATTTAAAAACTAATATGGGTGTTGCTAAAGCAAGAAATATTGCATTAAAAAAAGCAACAGGAGAATATATAACATTTCTAGATGCAGATGATGTATGGCACAAAGATAAATTAAAAACTCAATTAGATATAATGATCAAAAATAATTTAAATTTCACATTTACAAGATATGAATTCATCAAAGCAAATGGTGATAAAACACAAAAAATAGTAAAAATTCCCCAAAAAATAAATTACAATCAACTTTTGAAAAACACTATTATATGCCCATCAACAGTTATGGTTAATATAAAAAAAATAAATAAAAAAATATTGAAAATGCCAGACATAAAAAGAGGACAAGATTTTGCTACTTGGCTAAATGTATTAAAAAAAGAGGATTATGTTTATGGAATATCTAGAAGCCTTACATATTATAGAGTACATAATAATTCATTGTCATCAAATAAATTAAAAGCCATAAAAAGAACGTGGTATATATATAGAAAAGTAGAAAAATTACATTTAATATATTCGATATATGTGTTTGTTCACTATGCATTCAATGCAACAAAAAAAAGAATTATAAGGAGCAAAAAATGAAAATAACAATTGTAGGAATGGGATATGTGGGATTATCTCTTGCAGTGCTGTTATCACAAAAATATGAAATTACAATTTTAGAAATAGACAAAAATAAAGTAGATTTATTAAATAAAAAAATATCTCCTATACTTGATAATGATATTATACATTTTTTAGAGTATAAAAATTTAAACATTAAAGCAACACTAAATAAAAGTGAAGCATACAAAAATGCTGAATATGTGGTGATATGCACTCCAACTGACTACGATTTAAAAAAACAACAATTAAATACAAGTTCAATCAAAAAAATATTAATTGATATAAATAAAGTTAATGTGTCATCAAATATAATAATTAAATCCACCGTTCCAATCGGTTTTACTGACGAAATGTGTGAATTATTCGATACTGATAAAATTATGTTTTCTCCAGAATTTTCACGTGAGAGTAAATCATTATATGATAATTTATATCCCTCTAGAATAGTAATGTCTAGAGAAAATAAAGATGCTCAAAAGTTTGTTTCCATATTAAAGGAATGCGCATTAAAAGAAAAAATAGACATTTTATATACTTCAAATAAAGAAGCCGAAGCTATAAAATTGTTTAGTAATGCATATTTAGCAATGAGAATAGCATTTTTTAATGAATTAGATATGTTAGCAGAAAAACAAGGTATGAATTCAAAAAATATAATTGACGGAATGGCATTTGATCCAAGAATAGGGAACAGTTACAATAATCCATCGTTTGGTTATGGAGGGTACTGTTTACCTAAAGATACTGAAGAATTAACAAGAAATTTTCGAGACTTAGGTGATGGAATTATAAATTCAATTACTACATCAAATGATACTAGAATTGACTACATTGTAAAGAGAGTAATAAATATGAATTTATCTACTGTTGGGGTTTATAGAATAAATATGAAAAAAGACTCTGTTAATTTTAGATCAAGTGTTTTATTAAAAATAATAGAGAAGTTACAAAAAAACAAAATAAATGTTTTAGTTTACGAACCTTTGTTAAAAGAAGCAGTAGAGTTTAAATTGGTCAATAATTTAAAATTGTTTAAGACAAGCAGTGATTTGATTATTGCAAATAGAATGAATAATGATCTGCTTGATGTGTTAAACAAAGTATATACTAGAGATATATATAATGTAAATTAAAAATATATATAAATTAACATGTTTATTTTTTTATTTAATTATGATAATATTAATATGATAGTGAGGATATGTATGAAATTTTGTAGGACTAGAAAAAACATTATACTTCTAAGTATACTTATTTTGAGTATAATAACAATAGCGGTATCTTTTGCATATTTTTTTGTAGTATCATCAGTTGGTGCTGAAACCAGTTTGTTTTCTGGTTCGGAAAAAATTGAAGGTTTATCATTTTCTAATGGGGAAAAAGTAAATGTTTACGCGACGTTAGAAAACTTTTCGATGACCGAGGGAACATTAAAAGACTCAGCGAACTCAGTTGCGACTTTAAAATCAAGCGAATCAGTTGGTTCAGCTAGTCAGACATATAACGTATATTACTACGTTTCTAGCAATAATTTTATATACACACAAGGAAACGATACTCCAGAATTGTTATTAAAAATCATAGATCCTAGTAATACAGAAATAACATTCTTAGAAGGTCTGGAGTATAAAACTATAATCGACGTAGATGGAAACACATTAAAAGGATTTGATATTACCACATATAATGATGTAATTAATATAAAAGAAAATTATTCAATTACTAATAATGATTCAAATAATCCAACAGTACAAAACTGGAATTTTGAAGTTATTTTTGTTAATCTTGATGCAGATCAATCAAATAACATGGGTAAAAATTTTGAATCAGAAGTTTACTTAAGCAAAGAACATTTTACTTACCCGATATATGGAAAAATATTAGCAGATAACGGAGGAGAGCAAAGTATAAAAAACAAAACTTTTGATGTTACTAAAATACCTGTAACTCAAAGTGAATATGATAGTAATCCGAGTAGCAGATATGAAATTGCAAATGGTATGTATGCAGCGGATGATGATTATGGAACGACATATTTTTATAGGGGTGCTGTAGAAAATAATTGGCTTACATTTGCTGGATTTTATTGGAAAATATTAAGAATTGATGGTAACGGGGCAATAAAATTATTGTATTCGGGAATTACACCACCAACAGAGTCAGAAAAAATCTATAAAACCGGAAATGATACAAGTATTGCAGAAACAACACACGGAAACCAAAGTAATGTTTTAGAAGAATGGTACGTTCAATACATATTTGAGGAAAATTTTGATTCTTATATAAATGATGCTTTGTACTGTTACGATAATCACAAAATTAGAGATTGGCATAGTGGTGTAGCCCCAGGTGGTGGTAATTATTATAGTACTGAAAAAGATTATGCATTCACTAGCCGCTACCCGCAAACCCCATCTATGGTTTGTGTAAATAAAGAATCAAGTAATACATATAATGATATTGAAAAAGGTAATTCCTCTTTGATATATCCGATTGGCTCCATCACAGGTGATGAAGCACTATATGTAGGTGCTCTAGATGACAACATTGCAAATCACATAGCTTCTAATAATGAATACTGGACTTATACTGATTATAATCAACGATTTAGAAGGTATGAAGATTCAAATGGTTTATCACAAACATCAAGTATCTGGAACAGTGTATCTATTCAAAAAAGCATTTCAGTTAGTAGTGATAATTATGACTTTCTAGATATTAGACCAGTCATTGCACTTAAACCTACAGTAAGAATAACTGGAAGTGGTACATGGAATGACCCATATGCTGTAAATTAAAATAAATATGTAAGACAACATATTTATTTTTTGTTTTTTTTATGATAATATAATTATGATAGTGAGGTACTATATGGAAGAATATAATAA
Source organism: uncultured Muribaculaceae bacterium (assembly GCA_964368535.1). Taxonomy (GTDB): domain Bacteria; phylum Bacillota_I; class Bacilli_A; order RF39; family UBA660; genus CAKOSP01. Next base: position 46,102 of record CAYJBC010000001.1, on the reverse strand, counting down.
TGAAATTGAACAAATAGTTAAAGAGGAAGAAGAAATAGTAAATGCCGAAATAGAAGAAGTTACATCTGAACATGAAGAATACAAAAAAATAAAGAAAAATAAAAGAAATTGGTTTAAAAAAATGAGTAAAAACCAAAAAATAATTTTTATATCTGCGATAATTTTTGTCACTCTAGTCATTGCAGGAGTAATTTTATACTTCGTGGTGTTTAAGGATGATGAGGATAAAAAAACTGATGAAACTCCAGATATTATACTGGAAATGAATAACTATAGATACGAAAATGGAACATTAGTGTTTTTAGATAAGAGTGATAAAGAACTTGGAACTTATGAATGTGAAAACCAAGATGAAACAAAATGTTTAATTGGTTATTATAATCAAGACGAAGTATTAAATAATTCAAAATATTATGATGAAGATGGAAATCTAATGGAGTTTAGTATACCGACTTATGAAGATAATTTTGTGTTTATTTACGACTTCGAGAATGATGAAGATAAGAAACTATTATTATATGATATAAAAAATGAAGAAATTTTAGGTGAATATAAAACCGCTAAAAAATATGGAGATAGTGCTTTAATACTTCAAAATGAAGAAGATTTATTTGGGATTATTTCATTCGATGAAACAGGAAAAGTAGATTTAGTACCTTTTGAATATTCTTACTTAGGATCATTAGATGGCAAAGAAAATATTTCTTATGAAAAAGATGGTAAATATGGCTTGTTAAAAAATGATGGAACATCTGCAGTATCAGATATATCAGATCAAATAGTTAGTTATAATGATGAAAATTTGATAGTCTTAAAAGCTACTAATTATTATATAATAAATTATACAAAAGAAAGAGTATTAGATGGCAGCTTTGATTATGCAAATATAACTGGTAACTATGCAGAATACGTATCTGATTCAAAACTATTTATTGTAAACCACATAGGAAATAAACTTAATGAAATTGGATACGAATTATCTAGCGAAAAATACATAAAGGAAGCAGTCCTAGATAAAAGTTATAAAACACTAAGTAGTGAAGAAAGCTATAAAATAGTTTTAGATGGAGAAGGTCTTTTAAAAATTACAATAGATAATAAAGAAGAAAGTATTAATACATACGAAGCTAATATTAATTCTAAATATGAATATATAAATTATATAGATGGAATAATTTATATTTACCAAGATGCTGATAAAACAGAAGTTATAGGATCTTATGAGTGTGAAAATGAAAATAATGTAACTGAAGAAACAACTGAATTTACTACATGTTTTATAGCTAAAGAAAGTAAATTATTAAATAGAACAAATTCAAAAGATACATTAGGGTACATACCAATATATAATAATAAGTATGTATTTATAAATGATGCTAGCTCTTCATCAGCTAATGACAATATTATATTATATAACTTAGAAGATAATAAAGATGTAGCTACATACATTAAAGTTGATGTTGGCTATTACAATAGTGAAGATCAAATAATTTCAGCTACTACAAGTAATTTATTGATAATGGCTCAGAATAGTAAAAAGTTATATGGTATTGTTAATATGACAAGTAGTGATGTTAAAGGATTTATACCATTTGAATATACTAGTATAGAAATATTAAATAATGGATATCTTGCTAAAAATAGTGATGGAGAATATAAAATATATGATTCTGCCGGCAAAGAATTAACTGGTTCATCTACAAGTATTAAAAATGAAGTAATAGATTTTGTAGATGGATATATCAAAGTTAAATCAAGTGATGGTAAATATTTGGTATACAGTATGAATGGCAGTATAATATCTAACCCTGCTACAGAAATAATGCTTGGTGATAATGTCTTTTTAGCGGCAGATGGCAAAACACTTGGTGTATATAAATATACATCTGGTAAAGTAAATATATTATCTAAAGAAGTAACTGTAACAACAGATGATTTTAATTTCGTAGACAATGGATCAGCTGGATTTAAAATAGAATTAATAGACGCTAATAAAAAAGTAGTTCAAACATATAGTTTTGATTCTAATGGCGATTTACTATGATAAAAAGCAATCAAAAAGTAATATATATTATTATAGTTGTTCTATTAGTTATATTTAGTATAATGACAATCTATGGTGCTTATTTAAAAATATTTAATATAAGTACCATAGATAATCCAGAAATGAAAAGTGTATACGAAGGAAAACTGTATTTTTATAACAATGAAGAATTATTAGGAACTTACACATGTAAAAGTGAAGATTGTAAATTCCCTAATGCTACCTATGGTAATTATGCTTTCATAAGTGATAACGATAAATATTATTTATATGATTTTGTTTCAGGAAATGATATAACAACAATAGATGATATAAAATATTTGGATGATAATTTGTCTGAAAAATATTTAATTGGACTTGTAAGTGATAAATATGGAGTATTTGACTTAGATAAAATGAAAGTGGTAGTTCCTTTTGTTTACCAAGATATAATAATGCAAAAGGATGCAACTGAATTTTTAGTACAAGATGATTCTGGACAGTATTTAGTAAATAATGAAAATGAATCAATTACTGACACATATGAAGAGATATATACGTATAATGATAGATTTATAATATCTACAGAGGATGAATACTATAAAATATATGATTATAATGGTTTAGAATATTTATGGTCATATAATATAAATGATTTGTATATAACAGAAAATTATTTTGTAATAACTACTAATTTAGCTACTTATATTTATGAAGATATAGAAGAAAAATATGTATACATTACTGCTGAAGAAGTAACTGTAGAAGACAACGGAATATATGTCGATGGGGAACTACTTGAAATTTAATTAATAATTTGTTAAAATAATATTGTTAAACGAGGACATTTAAGGAGTAAATTGTTAAACTTATAGAGAGTTAGTGTATGGTGTAAACTAATAGTGTAAGCAGTTGAAGGTTGTAAATTGAGTTTAAATCGTAAATGATGCGTTATATCAAAAGATAAAAATTAAGGTGGTACCGCGCTTATTGCGCCCTTTGGTATCATCTTTTTATTTTGGAAAAGAGGACAAATGTTAGAAAGTTTTGAAAATTATTTAAAAGATTTTGATATGCAAAATGAAAAAATTAAACATAAATATAATCATAGTATAGATGTAATGAATACATGTATAAAATATGCAGACATATTAAAATTGAATGAACAAGATAAAGAGTTAGTCAAATTAATTGGTTTATTGCATGATTTTGGTAGATTTAAACAACTAGAAATGTTTGGTTCTTATTTTGATAATATAAATATGGATCATGCTGATTATTCAGTGGTCGTATTATTTGAAGAAGGATACATAAAAAATTTTTGGGATAATGAAGAAGATTACGAAGTAATTAAGTATGCAATTAAAAATCATAATAAAAAAGAAATTGAAAAGACAAACGATGCAAGAAAAATATTTTTTGCAAAATATATTAGGGATATGGATAAATTAAGTATTATTAAGTATTTCGTTAATTTAATTGAAGAAGAAATGACAAATGATGCTATAAGTAAAGAAGTCGAAGAAGACATTGTAAATCATAAAATAGTGGACTACAAAAATGTAAAAAACACAAATGATGAATGGGCTGCGATGCTTGCTTATATAAATGATGTAAATTTTGAAGAAGTTTATGAAGAACTATCAGTAATATATAAAGAAAATTTACCAAAATTCAATGATAAATTTAAAAAAGTGGTAAATACAATTCAAAAACAAATAGAAAGTAGGAATTAAAATGTTAGAAACAAAATATAATCATACTAAAGTAGAAGAAGGCAAATATGATTTTTGGCTTAAAAATAAATATTTTGAAGCTGATAAAAAAGAAAAAGAACCATTTTCAATAGTTATACCTCCACCAAATGTAACCGGTAAACTTCATTTAGGTCATGCATGGGATACATCTATTCAAGATATTCTTATTAGATTCAAAAGAATGCAAGGTTATGATGCAATGTGGCTTGCTGGAATGGATCATGCAGGAATTGCTACTCAAGCCAAAGTTGATGCAAAACTTAAAAGTGAAGGTGTTAATCCTAGAGAAATGGATAGAGATGCTTGGCTAGATATTGCTTGGAAATGGAAAGAAGAATATTCTGAAAATATAAGAAATCAATGGGCTAAAATGGGTCTTTCACTATGTTATTCTAAAGAAAGATTTACACTAGATAAAGAATTGTCTCAAACAGTAAATGAAGTTTTTATAAAAATGTATAATGAAGGTTTGATTTATCGAGGAGAAAGAATAATTAACTGGGATCCTGAAGCAATGACAGCCTTATCTAATGAGGAAGTTATATATAAAGATATCACTGGAGCATTTTATCATTTGAAGTATATGATTGATGGAACTCAAGAATATTTAGAAGTAGCAACTACAAGACCAGAAACATTATTTGGAGATACTGCAGTAGCAGTAAATCCAAAAGATGATAGATATAAGGGTTTAATCGGTAAATATGTAATATTACCTATATCGGGTAAAAAAATACCGGTAGTAGGCGACTCTCATGCTGATCCTGAATTTGGTACTGGAGTAGTTAAAATAACTCCTGCACATGATCCAAATGACTTTGAAGTAGGAAATAGACATAACTTAGAAAGAGTTATGTGTATAAATGCAAATGGAACAATGAATGACAATGCACTAGAGTACGCAGGGCTAGATCGTTTTGATGCTAGAAAAAAATTAGTTGAAAAGCTTAAGGGACTCAATTTACTTATTAAAATAGAAGAAATGACGCATAGTGTAGGGCATTCCGAGAGAACAAACGCAGTAGTTGAACCATATCTTTCTAAACAATGGTTTGTAAAAATGAGACCACTTGCTGACAAAGTTTTAGAAAATCAAAAGAAAAAAGATTCAAAAGTAAATTTCGTTCCAGAGAGATTTGAAAAAATAATGAATCACTGGATGGAAATAACTTATGACTGGTGTATATCAAGACAATTATGGTGGGGACATAGAATACCAGCATGGTATAATGGCGAAGAAGTTTATGTTGGAGATAAAGCTCCAGAAGGTGATGGATGGGTTCAAGATCCAGATGTACTAGATACATGGTTTTCATCAGCGTTATGGCCATTTAGTACTTTAGGTTGGCCAAATATTACAGATGATTATAAAAGATATTACCCAAATAATGTACTAGTTACAGGTTATGATATTATACCTTTTTGGGTAAATCGTATGACATTCCAAGGACTACATTTTACTAATCAAAGACCATTTAAAGAATGTTTGATACATGGACTTATTAGGGATAAAGATGGGCGTAAAATGTCAAAAAGTTTAGGTAATGGAATAGATCCAATGGATGTAATTAAAGAATATGGAACAGATGCACTTAGATTATTCTTAACAACTAATAGTGCAGCTGGTTTAGACTTAAGATTTGATATTGATAAAGTGGCATCATCTTGGAATTTTTTAAATAAATTATGGAATGCATCTAGATACGTTCTTATGAATACTGAAGAATTAAAAGAAATAAAATTAAATGATTTAGAAAATAAAGATAAATGGATATTAACTAAATTAAATAAAGTTATAAAAGAAGTTACTAAAAACATGGAAAAATATGATTTCAATTTAGTAGGAAATACATTATATAATTTTATATGGTCAGATTTTTGTGATAACTATATAGAAATGAGTAAATTTAGTTTAGATAAAATATCTACTAAAAACACACTTATATATGTAATGGATAAAATATTAAAACTGATGCATCCATTTACACCATTTATTACTGAGGAAATATATAATATGTTACCAGTTAAAAATGAAGATTCAATTATGATTGAAAAGTACCCAGTGTATGATAAAAATTTAATGTTTAAAAAAGAAGAATCTTTAATTGATGAAATGATTTCATTCATTAAAATGTTTAGAAATGTAAAGTTAGACAATAAAATAACTAACGATTTAAAAGTAATAATTACAAAAGAAAATGATTATTCACTTATAAATAAAATATTAAAACTAGAAAACAATATTATAACTAACACCTTAAACATCACTTCGTTTGATGTATTCACTAAAGAATATGGTATGACAATATATTTTGAAAAAGAAGAGACAGAAGAAGATATACTTCTAAAAGAAAAACAAGTAAAATCATTAGAAAGTAGTATCGAAAGAAGAAAAAAACTACTTTCAAATGATAATTATATATCAAAAGCTCCGGTTGAATTAGTAGAAAAAGAAAAAGAATCATTGGAAAAAGAAATAAAAGAACTGGAAGCATTAAGATAAAATCTTAATGCTTTTTTATTGAAAAAAAAAGATATATAATGTATAATTTATAATAGGTGAAACATATGAATTTCAATAAGACTAAAAAAAATATGATTCTTTTAATAGTATTAGTGGCAAGTGTGGGGATAATAGCAGTATCATTCGCATATTTTGTTGTACAGTTATATACAGCTGAGGAAATAAATGTTAATTTGTCATCAGGAGTTTTAGAAAATTTAACATTTACACCTGGAGAAGAAATGATCCTTTCTGCATCGGTTAATAATTTTAATGAAACCAGTGGATCAATAAACACAGTGGCTACATCAACAGCAAAACTAATTCCGGATGTAGAAGCAGGGTCTGCGTCTTCGAACTATAATGTTTACTTGCATATCCAAACTAATGAATTTATTTATACGCAAAATACAGAAACTCCAGAATTACTGGTAAAAATAACAAATCCAAGTGGTGAAGAATTAAAATTAATTGATGGGGTAACACACAAAACTGTATTGGATGCTGACGGCGAAGAATTATCAGGATTTGACATAACTACATATATAGGACTTTTACAAATTGCCAGTGAATACCAAATTGAAACAACTAATGCAACCGAAGGCACTACGCAAACGTGGAATGTGGAATTAATCTTTGTAAATTACAATGCAGATCAAAATGCCAATAAAAATAAAAGTTTATCTTCATTTTTTATTCTACAAAAAGAAGACTATCAAAGCTTGTTAAGTTACAAAATATTAGAAAACAATGATGGCGAAAAAGCTATTTTATCAAAAACTGAACCAGATTTTTCAGTAAACGCTACTGTAGATGAAGGTGTATTTGCAAGCCAAGATGATTACGGGATTAGTTATTATTTCAGAGGGGCTGTTGATGATAACTGGGTGTATTTCGCTGGATTTTACTGGAGAATAATAAGAATAAATGGTGATGGTAGTATTCGTATGATATATAGCGGCCCAACTAAGCCGACTGAAGATCAAAAAGTAACGATGCTTAGTAACGAAACAAGTATTGGTAATTCGCTGTTTAATGCAAGTTATACAACAGCAAAATATGCTGGTTATATGTACGATGATGATTTTCACGGTCTTAAAGAATCCAGTAATATAAAAACATATATTGACCAGTGGTATGAAACTAATATTTATAATTCAGGATTCCATAGTTATGTTTCTGACACATTATTTTGTGGTGATCGTACAGCCTACACTGATTACAGCCGCCAAACACCTGTTGCATATATAAGTTTTAGACCACAATATTTTGGATCAAGTGACGTTGCATTAACTTGTCCTAATAAACTAGATGCGTATACAGTTAATGATGACACTTTCGGAAATTCATCATTAACTTTTCCTGTTTCAACGATATCATTTAATGAAGTTTTGCAATCAGGTATGTATTGGGATAATCAAAATCACTATTTATTGGCGCCGTTAGATTATTGGACATTATCTCCAAAAGAATACAATCTTAGTTCAAGGGTAGAAAACCATGTTATATATTCAAATGGAAACAACGGAGGAACAACTGTAAACTCTAGTAAAGGTGTTAGACCAGTGATTTCACTCAAAAGCAATACAATTGTAACGGGCAATGGTACTTGGAATGAACCATATACAGTAAACTAACAAGAATAAAGGAGAATTTAAATGAACAAACTCAAAACGTTTTTAATTAAAAGAAAAATAGTTGTAATAATATTTATTGTGTTGATAGGAATAGCAGTTGTTGCAGCTACTTTTGCATTCTTTATTTCTCAAGTCAGTTCACCTTCAAGAACCAGTCTAAAGGCTGAAACATCTCAAGAAGAGGAATTGATATTCAGTCCTGGTGGAGATTTAAGTATCCATGCAACAATAGAAAATTTTTCAACTACTACTGGTTCGTTAAATGATACAACTAGTCCAACAGTGACTTTACTGCCGGATAACGAAACAGGGAGCGCTACTAGTTCATATAGTATATATTATCAAGTAGAAAAAAATAATTATGTTTATACTCAAAAAGATAGTACGCCTGAAATTCTATTGAAAATTACGAATCAGGATGGAAATCTGATAAATAATATCACTAAATTGGATTATGTAACAGTCATGGATAAAAATGGTGTGGAACATTCGGGATTTGATATGACAACACAAAAAGGAGTCTTAGAATTAGTCAAAAATCAACCTATAGACACTACCAATACTGAAATAGGCACTACACATACATGGGATTTTGAATTAATATTTTTAAATTTAGATAGTGACCAATCGGGTAACACAGAAAAATTGATGGAATCAAAGATAATATTTAGTGCTGCTGAATATAAATTTACACCAAATTGTGACACAAAATCACTTGCTAGTTGTATAACTGATAATTATGCTCAATACTATGGTTTATATCATCATACTAACACTTTAACAAATGGAGCATTAGATGATAATTATAGATTTGCTGGAATAGACGAAATAGTATCACATAACTATTTATGCTTTGGTAGTGACGAAGAGGAGTGTCCTAGTGATAATTTATATAGAATCATAGGAGTATATGACGGTTTAGTTAAAATCGTGAAGAATACAACAAATTTATCATTACCTTGGGATACAGAAGTTAGTAAAATCCACAATAATTCATCCTTAGAACAATATTTAAATAATGATTTTTATAATTCATTTCCAACTAAATATCAAAATTATGTTTCTAGTTACGATTGGAAATATGGGTCTTTTCCAAAAAATCCGCATGATAATGCAAATTCATCTTATGAAATATCTAGAATAGAAAATACCTATAAAACTGTTAATAATAAAATTATGCTTATAAGTTTAACTGATTTAGCATATTCTACCGACCCGGAAAATTGGAGTAGATATTATAGTGATGAGGCAGAGTGGATTTTTTCTGGATTAGATGAATGGGTTATATCCATATACGATCTAAATAATGTGCAAAGAATGTTTAGTTTTCAGTCGACAGGACTATTAACATATCATGATTTTTCCCAAGAACAAAGTGTAAGACCAAGTTTCTATTTAACAGAAAGTGTAATGTATAAAAGTGGTAATGGAACAATTGACAATCCATTTAGATTGTAAGAAGAAAAGAGTAAAAGAATGAAAAAAACATTAAATTTTAATAAATCAAAAAAAAATATTATATTGTTGATTGTACTTATTTTAAGTATATCATGTATTTTAGTATCATTCGCTTTTTTTGTTGTTCAGGTAACTGCACCAGCAAAAACAGATTTAGAGCTTACATCTCTTCAAGATGAATTTTTAAAAATAAATCCAGGTGAAACTATTAATTTACATGCGACTTTATCAAATTTTTCTGCAGGAGATGGAAGTCTAAGTTCAAATTCTACATCACTAGTAGAATTGTTTCCTAGCACCGAAGCAGGATCTGCTACTGCAAATTACAACGTTTATTTTAATATATTGAATAATGAGTATGAATATAGTCAAAGCGTTTTGACTCCAGAAATTATATTAAAAATTACTAATCCTGAAGGTGATTTGATAGAAGAAATTAAAGGTTTAGAATATGTAACAGTAGCAGATGCAAACAATGTAGATATAACGGGTTTTGATATTACAAATAAAACAGGATATTATGCTATTGCAACTGAATACTTGATTAGCACTAATAATATTGCAACGGGAACTTCTCAAAGTTGGAATTTTGAATTGCAATTTGTTAACTTAAGTCATGATCAATCATTAAATTCAAATAAAAATATGGAGGCAAAAGTATTAATTCAAACTGATGATGTTTCTCTTGGAGATATTTGTGCCAACACTAGTTTTTCAAAATGTTTAACTAACAATATTAATATTCAAGAAGGTATGATTCATCACTCTGAAAATCTTCAATATAGCATCTTAGATAATAGTTATAGATACTCAGGAGATAGTGAAACAATAAATTATAATTATGTATGTTTTGGCAGCGAAGAAGAAGTATGCTCTGAAGCTGATATGTACCGTATAATGGGTGTATTTGATAATAAAGTGAAATTAATTAAACAAACTAGTATAGGTGTTTTACCGTGGAATGCAACTGGAGCAACATATTTTGAAAATTCCTCTTTAAGATCATATTTAAATAATGATTTCTATAATTCTATAAACAGCAAATATCAGAATATGATTGTAGATTATGAATATAAGGTGGGAACAATATATTCTCAAGATTACACTATGGCAGTAGCATCAGCAGCAGAAAAAAATATATTATTAACTAATAAAATAGGTTTGATGAATACAAGCGATTATACTTACACTATTCCTGAAAGTTATTGGAAAAAAGCTACTCCACCTAAGTTATCATATTTTTATTCATATGATCATTTATCTTGGATGTTTTCAGGAATTAAAGAATGGACAATTAATTCTAAAGATACAACTTATCCATTTATTATTTCCAATAGTGGTGGAGTATACCAAAATCATTACAACACTTCATTAGATACTAGACCAGTATTTTATTTGAATGAAAGTGTACTAATTGTAAATGGTAACGGAAAAATAGCTAATCCGTTTAGAATAGATATGTAAAGAGGTTATATGATAAAATTAAATAAAACTAAAAAAAATACAATACTAATAATAATATTAGTTATTAGTATTATAACATTAAGTGTATCATTTGGTTTTTTTGTAGTGCAAATTGCAACGCCAGCAAATACAGACATAAATGTTACTACATCAAAATCAGAATCATTAAAATTAACCCCTGGTGCAGATATTAATTTAGTTGCTTCAATAGAAAATTTTTCGTCAGGACATGGTACTTTAAGTGCATCAACAACTTCAACAGCTAAGTTGACAGCAAATTCTAGTGCTGGTTCAGCTTCAGATAAGTACAACGTATATTTTAACATTAATAATAATAATTACTTATATACACAATCGACAGATATACCAGAAATATTACTGAAAATAATATCTCCAACAAACGAAGAAGTGACTTCAATTACTGGATTAACTCACAAAACAGTTCTTGATAAAGCTGGTGTTTCTCAATCAGGGTTTGATATTACAACGGTTACTGGCATGTTCACTATAGCAAATAATTATACAATTGAAACAACAGATTCAGTAACTGGAATTACACATAATTGGGAGGCGGAAGTAATATTTATAAATCATGATGCAGATCAAAGTAGTAACACTGGAAAAACTCTAAATAGCACGTTAATTTTAAGTCAAGATACTAACACTGTTGAAAACAATTGCATAGGCGATAAAATGGCACAATGTCTATCAGACAATAGCAATATGATTCCATCATTGATAAAACACGATCCTGGATTATTGAATAGCACTGAAGACGGTAATTATAGATATTCAGGCGGCAATGATGTTGTTCATAATTATGTTTGTTTTGGTAGTGACGATGAAATATGTCCAGATGACAATATGTATCGTATATTAGGAATATATGAAAACAAAATTAAACTAATAAAAAATACTCCTATAGATTATAACTTAAATAATATAGTTGATAACGGAGATCAAATGAGATACCATACATCAAGCAATAATTTATGGGAAGGTACAGATGTAAACAATGTAAGTGATGATGCTTGGTCAAATAATTATTTAAACACCACGTTTTATGATACGTTTGGAGAAAAATATAAAAGTATGATAATTGCATCAACATATAATATTAATGAATTAACGCATCCCACTACAGGAGTAGCGCAAGATGTGTATGAAGATGAAGTACAAGCACAAACAGTTAGTACATATAATATAGCAATTATGAATGCATATGACTATTTGTATGCGGCAGCACCAAATTTATGGAATCTAAAACAAAGTGAACAAGAAAACAACACCGAATATAAAGATAATAACTGGATGTTCATTAATCAATTTGAATGGACAATAACGCCATATGCTTCGAATGGATATATACATCCAATTTCCAGCTCAGGAGCTATATCAGGAGGCTATAGTGTTACAAACTCACTATATATAAGACCAGTGTTTTATTTAAAGTCAGAGATTATATTAAAAAGTGGTTCAGGTGCTGAAGAAAATCCGTTTAGAATAGATATATAAAGCAAATATTTTGCTTTTTTTCATATTATTAATAAGGTGATAAAATGAATATAATAAACAATATAAAAAACTTTTTATATGACCAAAAATATTTTATATCTATATATGACGAAAAAATTCATTTATTTAATTATGAAACAATAATTAAATTTTCAGATCAAAATTTAATATTTAAATTTGAATTATTCAAACTTATAATAAAAGGAGAAAAACTTATAGTAAAAAAATTATTCAATAACGAAGTACTAATAGATGGTTTAGTAGAAAGTGTAAATTTTGATTATGAATAAAAATATATGGATTAGAACTAAAACTAGTAATTTTTACAAACTAATCAGAAAATTAAATGATTTAAATATAGAGATTTATGACTCAAAAAAAACAAATAACTATCTGTATCTAAAAGTAAGTGTAAGTGGGTATAAAAGAATAAAAAAATACATTGTAAGTTACAAATTTAAAATAGTAAAAAAAGAAGGAATAAATAATATTTTTGATTTACTAAAAAAAAATAAATTATATACAATGGTTATCGTTATTTCAGGTATTTTGATGATTATATTAACACATTTAATTATCGAAGTAGAAGTTGTTCATCAAAATGATTCTCTAAGATCATTAATTTATGAGGAATTAAAATATTATGGAATAAAAAACCTAAATTTCAATAAAAATTATGATGAAATTAATACAATAAAAAATGAAATATTAGATAAATATAAAGATAGGATTGAATGGTTAGAAATTGAAAAAGTAGGTATGAAATACATAATAAAGTTACAAGAAAGAATAATTAATGTTGAAACAGAAGAAGAGCCTTATTGCGATGTATATGCAAAAGAAAGCGGCGTGATAACTAGTATAAGTGTTAAAAAAGGAGTTCCAGTTGTAAAAATAGGTGATTATATAAGTGAGGGAGATTTACTAATAAGTGGACAAATAATATATAACGATATATTAAAAAGTGAAGTGTGTGCAGAAGGGATAATTAAGGCAGAAAGATGGTACGAAACAAGTTTAAGCATTCCTTTTGAATATTTTGAATACGTCGAAACGGACTATAAAAGATATAATTTTTCTTGGGAACACGAAGATAAAAAAACACAAATATTAAATAGTCGGATAGAAAATTATGAAAGTGATTATATTACATTATTTGATTTATTTGGTTACAAATTACATCTTGAAATTCAAAAAGAAATAATTAAAAAATATAAAACATTAACAGTAGATGAGGCTTTAAACAAAGCATTAGAACTATCAGAAGAGAAAATGGAAGACAAACTTGACGACTTAGAATATATTAAAGAAAAAAAAGTTTTGAAAAAAACTGAAAATAATAGTACAATAGAAGTAGATATATTTATAGTAACGGAAGAAATTATAAATTAAGAGAAGAGGTTGTGCGAAGTGTTTAAAAATTTTCTTGATAACACGATATTAACTAATTGGCCTTTAATAGTAATGATAGTGATTACTTTATCTATAGTAAGATTTTTGTATTTCAAAAATTCCAGGCAAAAAATGCATTTGTACCGAGAATTAATGAATTTAATATTTTTGATATATATATTTTTGTTGTTTTCATTTTTAAGTCAAAGTGATGTTAATTCAGTTAAGGGTTTTAATTTAATACCTTTTAGAGAAATATTACGATATGATTTTGGTAGTAATTTGTTTAATCTAAATATTGTAGGAAATGTAATTGTCTTTTTACCTCTTGGATTTTACATAGGATATTACGCCAAGAGCAAAAAAATATTGAATACCATAATTGCAGCTTTATTAATTAGTTTATCCGTTGAAACAGTACAATATTTTATAGAACGAACTTTTGATATTGATGATATAATTTTAAATGTTTTAGGAGCATTTGTAGGTTATATAATATTTATAGTATTAAATGGTTTTAAAAATACTTTGCCTAACTTTTTGCAAAAAGATGGACTTTATGCCTTTATATGTATTATAATATTAGCGGGTTTACTATTTTATAGTTTAAATGTTTTGGGAGTATTAAATTATATATGAATGAATACGATATTATAGATGAGTTTGGTTATGATTATCCATTAGTTATGGAAAAAATAATCGATAAAACTTTAGAAACAGAAAAAGTAAAAAATGCAGTATTTTCAGTTGTATTTGTAGATGAAGATAAAATTAAATCTATAAATAATGATTATCGCGGCATATTTAAGGTAACAGATGTAATAAGTTTTGCATTTGAGGATAATGGGAAACTAAATATTGATATAAGAAATTTAGGAGATATATTTATTTGTATACCAAAAATGATTGAACAAGCAAAAGAGTATGGACATAGTGAGACAAGAGAAATATGTTTCTTGTGTGTACATGGTATTTTACATTTACTTGGGTACGATCACATGAATGAAATAGAAGAGAAAATAATGATAGAAAAACAGGAGTTGGTATTAAATGAGTTCGAAGAAACAAAAAGAAAAAAATAACACTAAAACATTTAGCATTAAAAGAATTTTTAATAGTTTAAAATATTCGATAGATGGATTAGTATATGCTTATGGAAATGAACAAAGCTTATATATGCATGCAGCAGGATCTGTTTTAACTGTAATTATAGCATTTGGTCTGCAAATAAGTTTTATACAGTGGGCAATAATATTTTTAGCTAATATGGTAGTTCTTGCAATTGAACTAATAAATACTGCGATAGAAGCTACAGTAGATATGGTTACAAAAGAATTTAACCCATATGCAAAAATAGCTAAAGATTGTGGGTCTGCAGCGGCGTTTATAGCTGGCGTTGCATACGCATTAATATGTGGCTTTATTTTTATAACAAGAATAATAGAATTGTGGTTTTAATGAGAAGTGGTTTTGTAAGTTTAATAGGAAGACCTAATACTGGAAAAAGTACACTACTTAATAGGGTCATAAATGAAAAAGTAGCTATTACCTCTGATAAAGCTGGGACTACTAGAAATATTATTCAAGGAATTTATAATGAAGAAGAATATCAAATAGTATTCGTGGATACACCAGGAATTGGAAAGCCCATTTCTAGACTTGGTAAAATTTTAAATAAAGAAGCTATAAGTTTAACTAAAGACGTAGATGTAATATTATTTGTTGTTGATATTGCTTCAGGATTTGGCAAAGGTGATATGTTTATACTTGACATGATTAGAGATAATAATATACCTGTAATACTTGTTCTTAATAAAATTGATAAAGTAAAAAAAGAGGATTTATTAGATAAAATCAATGAAGTAAAAGATTATTATAATTTTTCAGAAATTGTTCCACTATCTGCGATGAATAATGATAATGTAGATAGACTTATTGATGTAACAAAGAAATACTTAACAGATGATGTAATGTATTTTTCTAAAGATGAATTTACTAGTAATTCATCTAGTTTCATGGCATCAGAGCTTGTAAGAGAAAAAATACTTCAATCTACTGAGGATGAAATACCGCATGGAATAACATGTTACACAACTAAATTTGAAAATAAAAAAGATATTTTAAATATCTATGTAGATATTATTGTTGACAGAGATTCAGTTAAAAAAATTATTATTGGTAAAGGCGGAAGTAAACTAAAATCAGTTGGATCCCTTGCCAGAAAAGATTTAGAAAGACTATTCGGTAAAAAAGTATATTTAGAAACTTATGTTAAAACAATTGAAAATTGGAAAGATAAGGAAAGATACTTAGCAGACTTAGGCTTTCAAAATTATGAAAAATAATGAATAAAAATAAAATATATTACCATAACTAAATTAGGAAGGTGATATATATGGATAAAATGAAGGCTTGGAGAAAGTTTGCCAAAACAGGAAAAGTAGCAGATTATTTAGAATATAAAAAAGTAGAAAAGAAAGGTTAGTAATGGATTTATGTGTTGAAGGATTTATTGTAAGTGAATCACTATATGGCGAGACAAGTAAAATAATAAATGTTTTGACTGAGAAATATGGAATTATTGGTACTATGGCTAAGGGTGCAAAATCAATGAAATCTAAAAACAGGAGTTCTACTTTAAAATTTACTTATGGATTATTTAATATTAAGTATAAAGAAGGAAAACTCAGCACATTGGTAAACGCAGAAATTATTAATCCTTTGAAAACAATAAAAAATGATTTGACTCTAATAAGTTACTTAACTTATATAACTGATTTAACTCATCAAGTATTTAAGCAGTCCAACTCAAAAAAAATATATAAACTTTTTATTGAAACTGTTTTAAAATTAGAAAATAATTTAGATCCAGTAATACTTACAAATATTTTAGAATTAAAATACTTAGATTTTCTAGGTGTAGGTATTAATTTGAACGAATGCAGCGTTTGTGGTGATAAAAAAGATATTATTACAGTAGACGCATCATTTGGTGGCCTTATATGTAAACGCTGCTATACTCCAGTTTCTAAAATAGTGTCTTTGAAAATAATAAAACTATTAAGAATGTATTATTTGGTTGATATAAAAAGTATTAGTAATATTAAGATAGATAAAAATTTAAAAGAAGAAATTAATTTGTTTGTAAAAGCGTATTATGATTCATATACAGGATTATATTTACATAGTAAAGATTTTTTAAACAAAATAATTAATATATAAAATCCACAAGAATTTTCTTGTGTTTTTTTTGAGATAATATGTTACAATTAAATAGGTGATAAAATGGCAAATTTAATATTCAAATACGCAGCAATGAATTCAGGAAAAACATTAAATATTCTTCAAACAATTTTTAGTTATGAAGAAAAAAACATGAAAGTAACTTTGATTAAGTCAGTACATGATACTAAAGGAGGAGACAAAATAGTCTCTAGAAATGGATTAGATAGAAAAGTTGATATACATCTTAAAGAAAATGAATCCCTTTTAACAGAAGATAATTACAAAATATATTATAATGCAAGAATAATAATTATTGATGAAGCGGAACTTCTTAGCGAAAGTCAAATAGAAGAATTATGGACTATAGCACACCTAATTAAAATTCCCGTTATTGCTTTTGGTCTTAGAAGTAATTTTAAAGGAGATATGTTTTCCTCTGGCACAGCCAAATTATTTGCTTTGTCTGATGAAATAGAAGAAATTGGAAGCACTTCACTTTGTGTATGCGGAGCTAAAGCAATCTTTAACTCAAGAAAAGTAGATAATGAATTTACTGATGAAGGTGAAGTAGTGGTAATTGATGGATCAAATGACAATATAGAGTACGAACCTCTTTGTTCAGATTGTTATTTAAAACATTTGAAAATAAAAAGTAAAATAGCTAAAAAATTAGCGGAATTAGTTGAAAAAGTAAGTTAGATTTGGTACGATGATTAAGTATAGGAGTTTGTGTTATGGCGAAGGTGAAAAAAGAGAAAATTAAAATAGGAAAGAAAGAAAAAATATTTAATATAATAAGTGTTGTAGTGTTATCAATATTAGCGATTTATTTTGGATCAAGAGCAGTTTATTATGCAATAGAAGAACATGAAGCAAGACAAAATTATGATAAATCTATAGCTCAAGGAGTAATAAATTCAAATAGTTTAGTTACCAGTGGTAACGGATTATATAAAGATACAGACGGATATTTTTTTAAAGGAGAAATAGATAATAATTATGTTAGTTTTAACAATATATTATTTAGAATAGTAGGCATTACAAATGATAAGGAATTAATATTGGTAAGTGATGCAAATGTAAGTACTTTTATGTGGGGAAATGACCTAAGTTATACTGAAAGTAATGTATATAATTGGTTAAACATAACTGAAAAAGAAAACAGTGGTGTATTTGAAAATCTATTGCCTATTTCAGATGAATATTTAATTAAACAAGATATTATAGTTCAAAAATTCTCAAATTCAGAATTTACAGATACTGATATCGTAACAGAAAAAAATATTTCATTATTATCAGCAGAAGACTATATCAAAGCAGGTGGAGAAGGAAGTTTTCTTGATAATGATACTTTCCACTGGTTACTTGGAGTAGATGATGATGGTAATTATTTATACGTAGATGACAAGGGAAATATATCATCAGATAAATCATATGGTTCATATGGTGTAAGACCTGTAATTAAACTTGATAAAGATGTTATTTTATTAAGAGGTAAAGGTGAAGAGGATAACCCATATATAATACAAATTGAAGAAGAGTCTTACATAAATACTTATGTTGAACTTGGAGAAGATTTATTCAGAGTATTTGAAGAATCTGATACAACTATTAAAATGGCTAAAACAGAAAATTTAACTGATACAAGAAGTTTTGGTGATACAAATACTAAGTATGATATAAATTCAAGAGATAATATTGGTTACTATTTAAATAATGATTATTATAATAGTTTGCCATACAAAGATAAATTAGTAGATTGTAGTTTTTCTACTGGATTAATTAATGACGATAATAATAATGATTTTACTAGTATTTATAGTGAAGAAACTATAGCAAAAATAGGAATTCCTAATGTATTTGATTTTATAAATACAGAGAATAGCGATTTTTTCTATCTTACATATAATGGACATGTAAGTGATGTAGCATTTGTTAAAAATGAATTAGGATTACTTAATAAAGTACAAATAAGTGAATCTAAAAATGTAGTTCCAGTTATATGTATAAATAAAGAAAGTATAACTAGTGGAGTTGGGGCAGAATACAGCCCTTATGTAGTAGAATAGGTGGTAAAATGAAGAAGTTTAAATGGTATACATATATGTTTGTAGTATTTGATCTAATAGCAATTGCAGGTCTTATAACTATTAACGTTCCAGCTTTTAAAGAATTTTGGATTACTACTGCGATGACTACAATGACACATAAATACTTTGCTAATACTTTTTATAGTAAAGAAACTATTGATTCAGTTATGAATCAAAACTATATTGTATCAATAACTGAAGATGTTAACTTAGATGATATAGTAATAAATGGTACAGGAGAAAAAACTCACTACGAGTCAGTATATGAAGAAGAAATATATACAAAAGATGAAAATAATGAAGTATATAAAATAATAGATTTAAAAGGTGATGACTATGTTGGTTGGTTAGTAGCAATATATGACCCAGCTGATGTAGAAATTGCTGTATCTTCTAGACTTGGATCATTCGGTGAATACACAACTACTATGACTGAAAACAATGGTGGTTTAGTTGGTATAAACGGTGGTGGATTCGAAGATCTTGATGGCTGGGGAAGTGGTGAAACACCATACGGAAGTATTATTAAAGATAAAGAATTAATATGGACATACCCAGGAGGATCTGGAGAATTAATTGGATTTACAGACGATCATAAACTTTACTTAACTGGAGAATCTCCAGAAGTAGCTATAGAAAATGGAATGGATGAAGCAATTGAATTTGGGCCAAATTTAATAGTAAATGGTAAAGTAGCAGAACTTGCTGGTAATGGCGGATGGGGAATTGCACCAAGAACTGTTATCGCACAAAGAAAAGATGGAATTGTATTATTTTTAGTAATAGATGGAAGACAGCCAGGGTATTCAATAGGTGCATCAATGAATGAAGTAATAGAAATACTAGTTAGATATGGAGCATATAATGCTGCAAACTTAGATGGAGGAGGTTCAACAACTTTAGCAGTTAACGGAGAACTTTATAACACACCATCTACTACAGGACATGTTGAAAGATATGTATCAAATGCATTTATAGTAACTAACAAACAAGGTAAAATGGTTCCATAAGGAGAAAAAAATATGAAGAAGATACTTATAATAATTGTAATTGTAATTTTTATAGCAGCATCTTCTTTTTTTGTTTATAAATATATAAATAAAGAAAAAGATGAAATTGATTATACAAAGGAAATAAATGAAAAATATAGTGACTATGTGAAACTAAATAAAAAAGCAGATATATATGATGAAAATTTAGAAAAGATTGGATTTTTAGAACAAAATTTTGAACTAACATTAGTTAGTAAAACTGATGATGGCTATTTTGAATTTGTACTAGAAGATAAAAACTATTATGTTTTTTATGAGGATGTTACAAAGATAGAAAGTCTAAGCATTTATGATAAAGAATATGATAGATATTTGCCATTTAATGAAAATATTGAAAGTGACGAAATAAAATTATATGAAGAAGATGAACTTGTTATAAAGTTAACTGAAAGCATAAGTTTACCTATAATAATCAAAGACAATGACAAACTATATGTTGAATATAATGGAAAATTATATTATGCGTTATCCGATGAAGTAAGTGTTATACCTAGCGAAAACACTACTGAAAGCTACGCAAGTGATGTACCAGTAGTAGCATATCATTTTGTATATTTAGATGGAGATACTACTTGTAATCAGGTAATATGTCATTCTGAAACTCAAATTAGAAGTCATTTTAGTTATATTAAGGACAATAATTATGTAACACTTAATACAACTGAATTAGGTATGTTTATAGACGGTAAAATTAATTTACCAGAAAAATCTGTACTAATCACAGTTGATGATGGATGGTATGCTGAATTTTTGTATCCTATAGTAGATGAATATGAAATAAATTTAACATTGTTTTTAATTACTAGTTGGTATGATAAAGAACAATTTTATAGTCCATATATTGAATTTGCATCTCATGGTCATGATTTGCATGGTGTAGGAGAATGTCCAGGAGGACAAGGTGGAGCAATTAAATGTTGGGACTATGATAGATTAATGGAAGACCTAGCACTTAGTAGAGCAGAACTTGATAATTCAACAGCCTTTTGTTATCCATTTTATGAATACAATGATTATTCAATAAGTGTACTGAAAGATGCAGGCTTTGAAATGGCTTTTAGAGGCGGTATGACAAATGCAACAATTGGAGTAGATAAATTTAAAATACCTAGATCTACTATAATGAGTTATACAACTTTAGACCAGTTTATTCAAATAATTAAATAAAAATATGGAAGTATTTTTATTTTTTTAGTATAATACTTTTAAGGAGTGATTTTTTTGGAAACAACAATGGAAAACTTAGTGAATTATTGTAAGACTTATGGTTTTATATTTCAAGGTAGTGAAATATATGGAGGTCTAGCAAATTCATGGGATTACGGACCACTTGGTACAAATTTAAAAGAAAACATTAGAAATATATGGAAAAAGAAATTTATAATGGAGAATCCATATAATTATGGATTAGATTCAGCTATAATAACAAATCCAGAAGTTTGGATTGCATCTGGACATGTAGATTCTTTTGCTGATCCAATGATAGATTGTAAAAAATGTAAATCAAGATTTAGAGCAGACAAATTAGTTGAAGACGCTACTGAAGGAAAAGAAACTGGAGACGGCTGGGAATCAGAAAAATTAGAAAAATATATTCAAGATGAAAAGATTGTATGCCCTAAATGTGGTTCACTTGACTATACAAATATAAGAAGATTTAATTTATTGTTTGAAACTAGTATTGGTGTTACTGAAGGTAACAAAAATATTGCTTATTTAAGAGGAGAAACAGCACAAGGTATATTTATTAATTTTAAAAACATTGAAAGAAGTATGAGAGCAAAAATTCCTTTTGGAGTAGCACAAACTGGTAAAGCATTTAGAAATGAGATTACACCAGGAAACTTTATTTTTAGAACTAGAGAATTTGAACAAATGGAACTTGAGTTCTTTTGTAAACCAGGTACAGATTTAGAATGGTTTGGATACTGGAAAAATTATTGCATGGATTTTTTAAAAACTTTAGGAATAAAAAAAGAAAGTTTGAGATTTAGAGATCACGGTAAAGAAGAGTTATCATTTTATTCAAAAGCAACAAGTGATATAGAATTTTTATTCCCAATGGGATGGGGAGAATTATGGGGGATAGCAGACAGAACTGATTATGACTTAACAGTACATATGAATCGTTCAAAAGCTGACCTAAGAGTAATAGATCAAGAAACTAATGAAAAATATACACCATATGTAGTTGAGCCATCAGTTGGTTTAGATAGATTATTTTTAGCTATTCTTACAAGTGCATATAAAAAAGAAAAGTTAGATAATGGCGATGAAAGAGAAGTTTTAAATATACATCCAGCTTTATCACCATATAAAATTTCAATATTACCACTTATTAAAAAAATACATGGCGAAAAAGCGAATGATATATATGCAAGACTTTGTAAACATTTTCCATGTAGTTATGATGAGTCAGGTTCTATAGGGAAAAGATATCGTAGAAGTGATGCAATTGGAACACCTTTTGCTATAACGATAGACGAAGAAACTATAGAACATGATATTGTTACAGTTAGAGATCGTGATACAATGCAGCAAATTAAATTAAGTGTTGAAGAACTTGTTGGTTATATAAATAGAAAATTAGAAATATAGGAGAAATTCATGGGAGTAATTATAATCATAATACTAGTAATACTAGTAACGTCTGTAAGACAAATAAATGAATATGAAAGAGGAGTTAAATTTTCATTTGGTAAATTTAGAAGCATTATGGAACCAGGTTGGAGATTAGTTCTTCCAATAATTCATCATTATAAAAAAGTTGATGTCAGAACAAAAGCTGTTGATGTTCCAGAACAAGAAGCAATTACTAAAGATAATGTATCTATAAGAATAAATGCAGTAATTTATTTTAAAGTATTTGATGCCAGCAAAAGTGTATTAGCTGTAGAAAATTATTTATATGCAGTATCACAACTTGCTCAAACAACAATGAGAAATGCTGTAGGTTCAGTATCACTTGACGAACTATTAAGTGAGAGAGAAAAAATATCTTCAGAAATATGTACCGTTATTGATAAAGCAACAGATCCATGGGGAATTAAAGTGGAAAATGTTGAACTTAAAGATGTGGCGTTACCTGAAGAAATGAAAAGGGTAATAGCAAAAGTTGCTGAAGCTGAAAGAGAAAAAGCTGCGATTATAACAAAAGCACAAGGAGAAGTAGAGGCATCTCAAAATCTTGCTGAAGCAGCAGGCATTATGTCATCATCTCCAGGAGCACTACATTTAAGAACTTTATCAACTTTAAATGATTTATCATCTGATCAATCAAATACAGTTATCTTTGCAATTCCACTAGAGGTTTTAAGAGCCTTCGAAGGAAATAAAGAAATGGCTACAAATATAGTTAATAAAATTACAAAAACAAAATAAGAAAGTTGCATTAATTGCAATTTTTTTTAATATATTATCCATTTTAAGTTGAAAGTTTGAATAATATTTGTTATGATATTATAGTAAGAATAGATAGGAGAATATTATTATGGCCTTAAAGAAATTAAAAAGCTTATTTAAAGACGACGAAGATGACAATTTAGTAGGAACAGAAGATGAATATTACAATATGTCAGAAGCAGAAGCTATAAAAGAAGCTGATAAAACAGGTAATAAAATGATTCTGCTTGAACCTAGAGCATTTTCAGAAGCTCAGCAAATAGCAGATCATTTAAAAAATAGAAATAGTGTGGTTGTAAATTTAAAAAGAGTTACTTCTGATCAGGCTAAAAGAATTATAGATTTTCTAAGTGGATGCATATATTCAATTGGTGGCTCTATGCAAAAAATAGGTGTAGGCATATATGTTTGCGCACCGAAAAATGTTAGCGTTCAAGGTAAAATCACTGAAGATGCAGAAAAAGGAAGTAAAAATAATAATTCTGATGAATTAAATTGGTAAAGTAAAGGAGTAGTTTATGAAAAAGTTTAGCACATCTTTTTCTGGATATTCTAAAAAAGAAGTAAATGATTTTTTAGCTGAAGTTATAAAAGAATATGAAGAACTTTTAAATAAACTTAAAGCTAGTGATCAAAGAAGTTTAGAACTAGAAAAAGAAATGATTAAATACAAAAATTTAGAATCTACGTTTAATAGAGCTATACTTATAGCAGAAGAATCTACTAGTAATATCCGTAGAGCTGCATTTGATGAATCAAAATTGATAGTAGAAGATGCAAAGAAGAATGCTTCTAGAATAGTGAATAATGCATTATTAAGAGCAGAAAAAGTTGAAGAAGAGTCTGAAAGTCTAAGGAGAAAAGTGTTTGTTTTTAAGAAAAGATTTAGAAACATGGTTGAAGAACATTTAGACGAAATAGAAAGATTTGATGATAGAGTCTAATCTATCTCATTTTTTTATGTAAAGGTGGTTTTATGAAACAAAGAATTATAAGTGCATTAATTGCACTTGCTATAATAGTTCCAATTATATATTTTGGTGGAAGTGCATATTTACTTGCTGTAGGAGTAATATCTATGTTTGCATATAAGGAAATAACTGAAATAAAAATATTCAAAAAAAATATTCCTCAAGCAATTAAAGTTTTAGGAGTATTTGTATATTTATTATTTATAATGAGATTTAATATTTATATTCCTTATATTAATTTATATTATTTGGATATACTATTTGGTATAACGTTATTAATTATACCTACATTATTTTATAAAAAAAATAAATATAAATTTGAACACGCTTTTTATTTTTTTGGAATATTATTATTCTTAGGATATGCTTTCAGTGGCTTAATCGCAGCTAGAAGTTCGTTATACATGTTTATATATTTAATTTCTATATGTATGCTTAGTGATACTTTTGCATACTTTACTGGAATGCTTATAGGCAAACATAAGCTACTACCTGAAGTAAGCCCTAAAAAAACTGTTGAAGGATCTATTGGTGGTTTAATTATAGGTACAATAGTGCCTCTAATTTTATATCATAATTTAATTAATGAAATCAATTTAAAAATCATAATTATAACAATAATATTTGCAGTAGTATCACAACTTGGAGATTTATTATTTAGCAAGTTAAAAAGAGAAAATGATGTAAAAGATTTTTCAAATATAATGCCAGGTCATGGTGGTGTTCTTGATAGATTAGATAGTATACTAGTTGTATCATTATTTTATTTAGTATTCATGATGTTCATTTAAGGAGGAACAATGTTATCAATAATTATTTTAATATTAATACTAGGTTTATTAATATTTATTCACGAGTTAGGTCACTTTTTCTGGGCTAGAAAGTTCGGAGTACACATTTATGAATTTTCATTAGGAATGGGACCAATCATTTTAAAGAAAAAAGGTAAAGATGGAATAGATTATAACTTAAGAGCAATCCCCATCGGAGGATTTGTATCTATGGCTGGTGAAGTCTATGAAGATGATACAGAAAATAAAATACCAAAAGAAAAATTCATGTGTAATAAAAAATGGTATCAAAGAATAATAGTTTTAGCTGCTGGAGTTATAAATAATTTCATCTTAGCATTAATAGTATTATTTTTTGTATCACTTATTTGGGGCGGAGCAACGCTTTTGCCAGTAGTTGATAAAGTCGAAGAAGATAGACCAATGGCTGAAGCTGGCATTACTGCAGGTGACACTATTAAAGAAATTAATGGGTATAACATTAATACTTGGGATACTGCTCAAATAGTTCTTTATATGAAAGATGCAGATGGTATTTATGAATTTGTTATAGAACATGAAAATGGAAAAGAAGAAACTTATAATATAACACCAGATATTGAAGAAGATGACAATGGTGTAGAAACTAAGATTTTTGGTATACATGTTAAAGCAGAAGTAGCTGATAGTTTTTTAGATAGTATTAAGTATTCATTTGTTAAATTCGGAGCAATTGTTGAATCAATGACTCTTACAATCGCAGGTTTATTTACTGGTAAAATAGGCTTAGATTCACTTGCGGGCCCAATAGGTATGTATGAAGTAGTAGAAGTATCTAAAAGTCAAGGATTGCCTAATATAATATATTTAGTAGCTTTACTATCAATCAATGTAGGATTTCTAAATATTTTACCTTTCCCAGCATTTGATGGTGGTAGAATAGTATTCTTAATTATAGAAAAAATAAAAGGAAGTCCAGTAAATTCAAAAATAGAAAATATATTCCATTTAGTAGGATTTGCACTTTTAATGCTTTTGACAATTTATATTGCAATACAAGACATCATAAAACTATTTTAAAAAAAGAAAATCACAACAAGAATTTATACAATCATATTTCATAAATTAAAAATAGAACTACTTTTGTGGTTCTATTTTTTTGATTGGTTTAGTACTGTGATCAAACTTATAACATATTTCACCAGTTAATACTTCATAAAGTGCTGCAGCGCGCACTTCATATTTGTATATTTTGGAATACTTATCAGTGCCATTTGGCAAAAATAAATATTTCTTATGTAAACTCACATATTTTTGTCCATCTTTATTAAATCCTAAAATATGCAAATATTCTAATTTTAATTTTCTAGCATCTTCTTTTGTAATACTAAGTAAAATATGTGTAATCATTCGATTAATTCTAGTATAAGTATAATTTTTATTTTTAGCTTTCTCAACAAACTCTTGATAATTTTTAGATGTAAGTGCAGTTCTTGGTAATTTTATTGCCATACCAGAGTCTACATCTAAATATTGTAATAAATTATTATCATTAATTACTTTGATTTTTAATATAGAAAATAATTTGTCATAATCAATTTTATTAATGTATTTTATTACATTTTTAGGAACATATTTATCAATTTTTTCGTTGTTTTCAAGTCTTTTTCTTACATTAGATGCAGACACAATTTCATTATCTAATTTGTTATCATGAAATCCATTAGTTCTTTGAATAGTTTCGTACTCAATTTTATAATTATTTTGAATAATAGATTTAATATAACATATACCTAGTATATCATTTGGAGTATATTCAAAACCTTTAAAATTACACGCTTTGGCAACTGCAGTAGGGTAGTTAATTCCTTGTTTTAAATTTTCTTTAATAATTTCGTTAAATTCAGGATCAGTTAATTGTTTATTAGCTATTTCAAATAATTTATTTTTATCATTGCACTCACTACCAAATACTAAAGTATTAACTTTAAGTAGTTCAAGTAATGTAATCGCACATTCTGCAAAAGTATCTGCGCTTTGTGTTCCAAAAAATACTGGTTGCTCAAGTACTAAGTCAACGCCATATTCAAGGGCTAAATTTACTCTGTTTTCTTTACTAATCACAGAGGGTTCACCACGCTGTAAAAAGTAACTATTTAAAACTAGCACAATTACTCTATCTGGATACATTTTTTTTACTTCATTAATAAAATATATGTGCCCATTATGAAGTGGGTTAAACTCACATATAATACCAACAGCTTTTTTTCTCATAGTTATTTCACCACCTTAAATATACCACTTGCAAACATTATTTGTCAATTTATTCATTATAAGTTATAATAAATTACAGGTGATTAATTATGATTATTGTAATTGTTGGTCCAACTGGAGTTGGAAAAACTAAATTAAGTATAAGTCTTGCAAAGAAATATGATGCAGTTATTGTAAATGCAGATGCAGTGCAAATATATAGGGAACTTAATATAGGAAGCGCTAAGCCGTCAAAGCTAGAGATGCAAGAGGCGGAGCATTTAATGTTTGATATTAAAAATATAACAGAAAATTATACTGTTGCAGATTATCAAAAAGATTTAAGGATAGTTTTAGATAAAAATAAGAATAAAAATATTATATTAGTGGGTGGTACTGGACTTTATGTTAATGCAGGTTTATATGATTATAAGTTTGATGAAGATATAGATAATAATGATTATGAAAACCTTTCTTTAGAAGAACTTCAAAGAATTGCAATAAAAAAAGGTGACACTGAGAGTTTAGATTTAAATAATAAACATAGACTAATTAGACATATTAAAAGAAAAAGTAATAATACAGGAAATAAACAATTATATGACGCAATATTTATAGGTTTAAAAACCTCTAGAGATGTACTTTATGAAAATATAAATAAAAGAGTAGATAACATGATTAATGATGGACTATTAGATGAAGTTAAATCATTATATCAATACAAAGATAAGAGTAGAGTATTAAACTCTGCGATAGGCTATAAAGAAGTAATTGATTATTTAAATAATGATATAAGTTTAGATGAGGCTATAGAATTAATCAAAAAACGATCTAGAAATTATGCTAAAAGACAATTCACATGGTTTAATAATAAATTACCAGTAAACTGGTTTGAAGTGAATTATGAAGATTTTGATCAAACAACTAATGAAGTAATTAATTTCATAAAAAAAAGCAATTAATTGCTTTTTTATTTTAATTCAGGATAAATACTTAAATTAAAATGATGTTCTTCAAGTACTGGTTCATTTTCATCACGTTCATCTGCTTCGTTAAGTTCCTCAGTTGTAACTAAAAAATAAGTATGATATAAAAATTCTCTCGTAGGATCTTCATCTAGTGTAGGGTCATCCCAAGTAAGATCAATATGAAACCATTCATCATCTAGTTTAACAATATTCCATATGTGTCCAGTATTAGCATAACTAATCTCATCAGGTGTAGTAGCCACTTTTAAATTTTCATATCCCATTTTAGTTAAAAATATACTCATTAAATCAGTATAACCGTTACATATAGCTACGCCTTCAAATAAAGGTCCATATGCAGTTGAAGAATCATATATTGTTTCTTCGTTTTTATTTACAGCAATATCGTATGATGCATTATTAATTATATGATCGTGAATAGTTTTTATCTTATCTTCATCACTATCTTCATTGTTAATTAGTTCATCAATTAATCTATCTACTTCATCATCAATTAAAATAATTTTTTCTTCTTCATATAGATAATCAATCTTAAAGTTTATTTCACCAGATTCAGAAATAATCATCTTAATATTTGTAAAACTATTGTAAGGATGTACAAAATTATTTATATGAGTAAGAATAGTAGAGTTTTGACTAATTATACCCATATCATTTTGACACTGAACATATTCGCTAGGGCAATAAAACGTAAAGTTTGTCCATCTATTATTTATTGAAGTATAAACTATATCCATTAAGTCTTGAAAAGAATATGGAATAAAATTTTCAGTATTATTTACATAAGATAATGAATAATTTTTTTTATAAGGACTTATTTCTTCAGTTATCTTAGGTTCGCTTAAAGAAACAAAAGATGCAAGGTAAGTACTTATAGTATTAATATTTAATACAACTAATAAAGTTATTATTAAACATACCACTATAGTTATTATTTTTTTCAATTTATATCACCATATATATCATAACAAAAAAAAACGAAGCAATCAATTATTACTTCATGTTTTTAACTTTTTCATTTAATCTAGATTTTTGACGAGCTGCAGTATTCTTAGGTACAAATCCTTTAGCTGCTGCTTTATCTATATATTTTTGTAAATCTTTTAATAAACTATTTGCTTTTTCAGTTTCGTTAGACTCAATAGCTTTTTCTAAATTTTTAATTAAATTGTGAACTCTAGCTTTAGCTTCATGGTTATTTTGAGTTTTTTTAGCAATAACTTTAATAGCTTTTTTGCTACTTTTAATATTAGCCATATATATCTCCTTCCTTTGTGCCATTTAATTTTATCAAAAAAATACAAAATTTTCAAGATAATAACTCTAAAAATGACATATTTTTTGGTTTTTTGAGTATATAGTAGACTAAAAGAGGGTATATGAGAGTTAAATTAAGAAAAAAAAGACGTAATTTTGTATTATTTAAACTATTGTTTATTCTTTTTCTATTTGCAATATCATTATATTTTTTTGTTACTTTTATACTAAAAAACTTAGTTATAGATTTGGATAATGAAAAAATAATAAGCATGATTTTAAACACAAATAATAATGATTTAAATCTAGATAATATTAATAACGCTTCATTCGTATT
Source organism: uncultured Muribaculaceae bacterium (assembly GCA_964368535.1). Classification (GTDB taxonomy): domain Bacteria; phylum Bacillota_I; class Bacilli_A; order RF39; family UBA660; genus CAKOSP01. The sequence continues at coordinate 16,007 of CAYJBC010000001.1, read as the reverse complement.
TAGTTATGCATTTGGACTTGATATGCCTAAAGAAGAATATGTATTAAAAGAAAGTACTAGTAGTGAAGTATTAATGGACCCAACTATTTATATTTATAACGCTCACCCAACTGAAAAATATTCTTATAAGTCATACGAAGCCTTTAATATAAATCCAACAACCGTAACCGCTGCCTATATTCTAAGTGAATACCTAAAAGAGTTAGATGTTTATAGCATCGTGGAAAAAGGGAATGTAGTAGATATCCTTAATACATATTCATGGTCATATTCTAAAAGTTACGACGCTGCAAGAATACTAATGGAGTCTACTACAAAAGAATATAAAACATTAAACTATTTTATAGATATTCATCGTGATTCAGCATCTCATGAAATTACAACAACTATAGTAAATGATAAACCTTGTGCAAGATTTATGTTTGTAGTAGGGTTAGATAATGAAAATTACGAAGCTAACTTAGAGTTATCAAATAAAATAAATGAAGAATTACTTAAAATTCATCCACAGTTTACAAGAGGAGTTTTAGAAAAAACAGGAACAGGAGTAAACGGAGTATATAATCAAGATTTTCATCCGAACACAATACTCATTGAAGTAGGAGGACAATATAACTCTATTGAAGAAGTTAACTGCGCACTTGCACATCTAGCAGAAAGTATTAAAAAGGTGATTAATAATGGATAAAAAAAAGAAACCTAATTATTTTTTAAGAGTTACACTAGTTTTATTTATAATATTTATTATGATTTATATAATTGGTCAAACAGGATATTACGAAACTAGTGTACGTAAAGATGTAATGCTTACTGAAGAAAAAATAAATGAATTTGAAGAAGATGTTTTAAATGGTGAACAGGTAGATTTAAATACATATATTGTTAAAGAAGATAAAGATTATTCAAATGCATTAACTACCGCAGGTGAAGGACTAAACAATACAATCATGAAAATATTTTCAGAAGGTTTAGATGAAGTTATAAATATATTTGATATTTTATTTTAAGAATATATATAAATAAAAAAAGCAAATTTGCTTTTTTTTTGCTTTTTTAGTATAATTAACTTGGTGATTTTTATGCAAATTAAGAAAGTTAATGATCCAGTTATCGCGGTAAGACTTAGTCAATATCCTGAAGGGGATAAAAAAGAGTTTTTATTAGTGGGAAGAAGTAATGTAGGTAAAAGTAGTTTTATTAATACATTAATGGAAAGAAAGAATTTTGCAAGAACTTCTTCTAAACCTGGAAAAACACAAACATTAAATTTTTATATGATAAATGATGATTTTTATTTAGTAGATGTTCCAGGATATGGATATGCTGCTACTGGTAAAGAGTCAAGAGCAAAATATGGTTTAATGATTGAAGATTATTTAAAAAATAGAGATAACTTATCTAAAGTGTTTATGTTAGTAGACTATAGACATAAACCAACTGAAGATGATGTACTTATGTATAATTTTTTAAAGTTTTATGAAAAAGAAATAGTAGTAATAGCTACTAAATACGATAAGATAACTAAAAATGGAAGAATGAAACAAGATAAACTAATTAAAGAAACTTTAGGAATTAGTGATTTTATTCCATTTTCAACAATTACTAAAAAAGGGAAAAGTGAAGTATACGAAGTATTAGATAATTCACTATAAGAAAGGGTTATATGAAAACGATTTGTTTAATAGGTAAGCCAAATGTTGGTAAATCTACAATTTTTAATCGAATTATAAAAGAAAAAAAATCTATTATTCTAGATACTCCAGGTATTACTAGAGATAGAGTTTTTAGTTTGGCTACATATAATGATAAAACATTTCAGTTAATAGATACTGGTGGTATACAATTAGGTAGTGAAGTAACTGATAAAGATATAATAATGCAGGCACAGCTTGCAATCGATGAGGCTGATAAAGTAATATTTGTTGTAGATGGTCTTAGTGGTCTTGATGCATCTGATAATTATGTTAAGGATATGCTTTTTAAGGCTAAAAAAGAAGTTATAGTTTGTGTAAATAAACTAGATAACGATAAAAGAATGGAAAATGTATACGAATACTATGAATTAGGATTTGAAAAAGTAGTAGGTGTTTCAGCAGAGCATAATTTAGGTTTTAAAGAGTTACTTGAAGAAATAACTAATGACTTGCCAGTATATGTTCCTGAGGAAAGTGATAAACTTAAATTTTGTTTTATAGGTAGACCAAACGTAGGTAAAAGTAGTTTAGTTAATGCTCTTTTAAATGAAGAAAGAGTAATAGTATCAGATATAGCAGGTACTACTAGAGATGCAGTTGATACAACTTTTAAATACGATGGTGAAGAATACATTATGATTGATACTGCAGGTATGCGTAAAAAAGGTAAAGTATATGAAAATATAGAAAAGTATAGTTTACTTAGAAGTATGAAGGCAATTGAAAGAAGTAATGTGTGTGTACTTGTAATAAGCGCAGAAGAAGGTGTCATAGAGCATGATAAACATATATTATCATATGCTATAGAAGCTGGTAAATCAGTTGTTATATGCGTAAATAAATGGGATACAATTAATGATCCAAATACTGAAATAAAAAAATGGAATATGCTTTTAGAAGAAGAATTTAAATTTGCACCTTTTGCTAAACATGTATATGTTTCAGCGCTAAATAAAAAAAGAATGCATACATTAATGCCTGAAATCATTACAGCATTTGAAAATGCTAAAAAAGAACTTAAAACTAGTGAAATTAATAAAGTTATAGACGAAGCATATCATTTACATCCAGCTCCTTCTTATAAAGGTAAAAGACTTAAAATATTTTTTGTTAAGCAAACTGGAAGTATGCCTCCGAAAATAACTTTAGAGGTAAATAGTAAGAATTTAGTTCATTTTTCTTATTACAGATATTTAGAAAATAAAATCAGAGATAATTTTGATTTAACTGGTACTCCAATTATTTTACAATTTAAAAATAAAGACGAATAACACATTGACTTATTGTCAATAAGTGATAAAATAATAATTATGGGAGTAGCTAGATGGAAGAAATAAATACTAAAAAATTAATAGAATTAAGAAAACTTAAAGGATATACAATAAAACAAATGGCTGAAGAACTTAATATAAGCCCGGCGTATTATTGTCAAATAGAGACTTGTAAAAGAAATCTTTATTATAAAACAGCAATAAAAATAGCAAAGGTTTTTAATTTAAAACCAGATGATATATTTTTGTAGAATAAAATAATAGACTATCATATATTACCGTAGGGGGACCTATGAAAATAAATGATAGTCTTTTTAATAAGATAGAAAAGAAAACTAATGTAAGTAAAGATACAATACTATCCTTAGCGGATAAACTACAAAATGGTAAAATGAAAGATGAAAGTACAATTAAAGAAATCATAACGGTTTTAAGTAAAGCAACAGGCAAAAAAGTAAGTGATGAACAAGTAGATAAAATAGTTGGTAAAATAGTTAAAGATCAAGTACCTAATAATGTAGATAAAATGTTTTAATTTAATAAAAATAATGTACGAAAGTATATTATTTTTATTTGCTATGATATAATAAAGAGGAGGTAAAAGATGAAAAACATAAAACACATAATATTTATAATAATGTTACTAATTACGATTGGTTGTAGCAATAAAGAAGTTGAAATAGATGAATTTCAAACAGAAGATACTTATTCAGAGTTGATGAACTATGAAGAAGCTTTAGAATTATTTGAAGAAGGTTTAGAAGCTGAAATTCTAGATATAGAAACGGGAATCACTTACAATGTTCGAAGAATTGAAGGAGGTTTTGAAACTATTGCTGACGTAGAAACAATGACTAGCGAAGATACAGAAAAACTACTTACTACTGCAGGTGGGGAGTGGAGTATTATAAGAAGGGCTGTAATAGTAACTATAGGTGATGTAAAATTAGCAGCTTCAATTGCGCCATTTGAACATTCTGGAGATGAAAATTATCCGTATGGAGAAATTATTGATAATAGAACTGGAGCTACTGGAACAGGTATTAATTTAGATAGTATAAATGGTAATGGAATGATTGGTGTAGTGGATATTTATTTTAATAATAGTCCAATACCAGGTCTTGGAAGAATAGATGAAAGACATCAAGAAATGGTTATAAAGGCATATGAATATGAAGGGTAAAATATTTTTGTTTTTAATCCTTTTATTATTTCCGGTAGTAGTAAATGCTGAAGGAAATAATATAAGTGAGGAATTTCAAACTAATTTGTATACCGCCAAAATTATTGAAGTAATTGAAGAAAAAAGATATGACGAAACCATCGTTCAAACTTTAGAAATAAAAATAACAAATGGTGACTACAAAGGTGATACTGAAATAATAACTAATACATTAGCAGGAACAGAGTATGATATAAAGTTAAAAGCTGGTGACAATATAAATGTTAGTTTAATTAAAGAAGAAAATAGTTTTTATTTTCATAGTTATGAAAAATCCAACTCCATAATTCTATTACTAATACTTTTTTGTCTATTAGTAATAGTAATAGGTAAATTAAAAGGGGTTAAGGCCCTTATATCATTAATAATAACAATAGCGCTGATAATATTTGGACTAGTTCCTCTTCTTTTAGAAGGTTATAATCCAGTAATTCTTTCAATTATTACTTGTGTATTAGCAACCGTGTTTACTTTTTTAATTACTACTGGTTTTTCAAAAAAGACACTAATAGCAATTATAGGAGTTGCAGGAGGTTTAATAGCTGCAGGTTTAATAGCGTTTATATTTATGAATTTAATGCATTTAACTGGAGTAGCTGGAGAAAGTGAGCAAATGTTATTTTATTTACCTGGTGACATAACATTTGATTTTAAAGGTTTATTATTCGCTGGAATTATAATTGGTGCGTTAGGTGCTTGTATGGATGTGGCTATGGAACTTACTTCATCTTTAACAGAAATAAAATTACATAATCCTAAAATATCAGATAAAAAATTAATAAATTCTGGATTTAATATTGGTAAAGATATTATGGGAACTATGGTAAACACATTAATACTTGCATATACTGGTAGTTCATTATCTACAATATTATTATTCGTAGGCTTTAATAAAGGGTTAACAGAAATAGTTAATTTAGAATCTATAGCTACTGAATTAATTAGAGCATTAGCAGGTAGCACTGGGCTACTACTCGCTATACCAATAACAATATTTGTATTCGTTTTACTAAATAAAAAAAGAAAGGATGTATCAAATGAAAAAGAAAATAATTAGCTTATTAATTATTATATTTATTCCATTTAATGTTTATGCATGTCCACATGTTGATAGTGAAGGTAATGCCCACCTACAGACATATAATGAAGATTATACTAAAATGGACATGATATATCCAAAAGAAGGATATTTGTATGTTAGAAATGTTGACATGTCTATTGAGTCATCAATGGTTAAAGCTCATGAAGATACATTGCATAATGAAATATATAGTTTCCCAGTGCTTTTAAATGCAACTGACTATATGACTTATTATTGGTTTTTAGATGATTCATTAGTTCAAAATGGAGTTGAAAATCTAGATGTAGAAACTACAATAAAAAACACAGATAGTATGCATATGTGTAGTGATAAATATGATTTAAATATTCATTTAAGTAATTCATATACTAAAGGACTAACATATGAGGGTGATTATATAACTCAAATTTATTATGATGTAATAGTTGTTGATCAAAGTGATAATGAAAAATATATTGATAAAATTAGTGATGCTAATTTAACAAAAATTTCGGATACTATTATTGATTTAAGTGCAAGATATCAAGTTACTAAAGTTGAAGATTACAGATATGAAACTACTTATAAAGCTGTTAAAGAGTTTGATGATTTAGTGGAAGTAACAATTAAAAGTAATGAAAATTTAGATAACATTGTCGCAGTTAATTTAGACAAAACAATAAATGCTGATAATTTTCTTGAGGTAACTAAAACAGATTTAGGGTATACTTTTAATGCGGAAAATGAAGGTAATTATGCTTTAGTTGAAAAAACAGATGCATTTACTGAAGTTGTAGTAGAAGAAGATGTTGAAGAAAAAGAAATTACAGCAGATATTGAAATAGAAGAAAAAAACGAGGAGATTAATTTAATAATTCCAATAGTTATTGGGTCAATTATTCTTATAAGTATAATAATAACTGTAATTGTATTAAAAAAAAGAAAATAGTATAGATTTATA
>CAYJBC010000001.1:0-9699 GCA_964368535.1 uncultured Muribaculaceae bacterium | reverse complement strand
TTTTTTTATATAATAAATTTGGTGATGATTATGAATGATGATGTAGTGAAAATTAGAGATTACGAAACAAAAGTTATCAATCATTTTATATATAACAAAAAGACAAGTGAATTAATTGAATATTTTGAAAATAAATATAATAATTCTTTTTACCATCCAATAATTAGTTTCAAATACGCTTATTTATTAACTATGTACGCAGAAAAATTATATAAAGCAATAGATATATGGAATGAGTTAATAAAAGATGGATATGATTCATATATCGGTAGTTATTACTATAATTTATCTTTAGTTTATTCCAAATTAGGTGATTATGAACTAGCTATATACTACGCTGAAAAAGCTGTTGATAATAATGTGGAAAAAGCTAAAGTGAATATTTTTAAAAACTTAGTGAGATTAGATGAAATAGATATAGTAAAAGAAAAATTTAGAAATTCACTTGATAGTGAAAATTTGATTCTAGAAATGGCTAGATTAGAAAGTTGTTTAGGTAATTATGAAGTTGCGATTAATTACTTTATGAAATTAAATAAAAAAAAAGATACTAAAAACTACAATTTATTTTTAATAAATTTAAGAATGAAAAAATTAGATGAAGCAAGAAAATTTTTGGAGTTATCAAAAGAAGGCACTCATAAAGGAAAATATTCAGATAATATGCTTGAAAAAATTATGGAAATATTTGAAGGAAACAGAAAAGAAATCACTGGATATACAATTAAAAATTTTGTAGAAGGGTATGCTCCGCAGGAAGTGTTTAAACATATTTCAATGCATAAAGAGAAAAATGAAACAAAAAAAATACACAGTGTTTTTAATAAAGCTGTAGATATAAGCAGTTTGCTTAAAGAAGTAGGTGATAGTATCCAAAATAAGATACCGGCATTTATTGATATAACTGATAGTTATATAGTAGATGTAGGAAGACTTATAGGTTCAGTGATGGAATATAACACATCTAAAATTCAAGTAGTTACATTACCTGAAAGTAAAGAAATAATAAACATGTATCCATCTTTATCGGCAGATAGACTAGTGAGTTTACCAGATACTAAAGACTTGGTTAAAATTTTAAATGTAAAAGGAAAAAATTCATATTAATAAAAAAGAACTTTCTAGTTCTTTTTTATAATACAAATGCAATTAATGTATTTGACCCTTTATTTACTATCTTAGTAATTGTATCACCTAACTTATATCTTGTATTATCGGGCATCATACTAAGTTTAGCTTTAATTCCTTCGCCAACTACATTTTCTAAACTTCTACCAAATATTTCACTTTTCCATATATTACTTGGATTAGTTTCATAATCTTTCATAATATAATCAATTAATTCTTTAGACTGAAGTTCACTTCCTATAATAGGTTCAAAAGTTGATTCAACATCTACTTTAACCATATGTATACTAGATGCAACTGCTTTTAGTTTAACTCCATATCTAGATCCTTGTTTAATTACTTCTGGAGCAGTTAACTTCATATCATTAGTGGTAGGGTAAACTATTCCATAACCTGTGGCTTTAGCCATTTTAATCGCACTACGCATAGCTTCAAACTCTTCTTTAGTATTGGAGTAGGAACTAAACATTTTAAGTACGCTTGCTTTATTTATAACGGCTTCACCAAGCATCTCTTTTAAAGTAGAATTATAAAGTTCATTAGGACTTTCCAAATTAATGGTAATGCATCCAGATGCTGCATCTAAGCTACTTATATAAGCTCTGGAAATATATTCGCTATTTTCGTAATACCCAGTTATATAATCTATATCTTTTACTTTGCTTACATTTATAACGCTTTCTCTAATAAGTTCAAGATAACTCTCTTTAATATCATTAGTATTAGGAAGAATATGAACCCATTCAGGTATAGATACTTTAATATCAAGTACTGGAAACTCATATAAAGCTGTTTTAAGTATTTCCATTATTTCTTTTTCGTTCATTTTATCTACTGCCATAGGCATAACAGGAACACTATATCTTTCTTCAAGTTCATTAGCTAAATTAATAGTAGTTTGACTACCAGGATTATTACTATTAAGAACAATGATAAATGGCTTACCAATTTCTTGAAGTTCTTCGACAACTTTTTCTTCAGCTTCAACATACGAATCTCTTTTAATTTCACCAAATGACCCATCAGTTGTAACTACAATTCCAATAGTTGCATGATCTTTAATAACTTTTTCAGTCCCCATCTCAGCTGCTTCGAGCATTGTCATTGAATCATCTGACCAAGGACTTTTAACCATTCTTGGATTACCATCCTCATCTACAAATCCATTTGCTTCAGGTACAACGTAGCCAACACAATCAACGAGCTTAATTTGAGTCTTAAACTCACCAACTTTTATTTCCGCACCGCTAGATGGAACAAATTTAGGTTCGGTAGTCATTATAGTTTTTCCTTCAGCGCTTTGAGGCATTTCATCTAAACATTTTTTCTTTTCATATTCATCTTCAATCGAAGGGACTACTAAATTTTCAATGAATCTTTTTATAAATGTAGATTTACCTGTTCTTACTGCTCCTACAACACCTAAATATATTTCACCATTACCTTTTTTGCTTATTGCCGAAATAATCTGTTCTTTATCCATAAAACACCATCTTTCTTTTTACTACTTAAATCTATTCAAATAATCTACGCATTATTACAAATATGTAACATTTTTTGATAAACACTTAATGTAATATGCTGTAAAGGGGAGTAAATAAGTGTAAAATCAATTGATGGATAAAGTAAAAATTCAGTAAAATATTTAAAAATATACCGAAAAAACAACAAATTATCAATAATGTATTGATTTTAAAAAAAGAATTTGATAATCTTAATTTGTAAGTAAAATAATCTTACACATTTAGAATGTACGGGAGGTAGAAACATGTCTAAAACAGAATTAGTAGAATCAGTTGCTGCTGCAACAGGATTAACAAAAGCAGATGCTGCTAGAGCAGTAGACGCTACTATGGCAGGAATTACTGCTGGACTTAAAAAAGAAGGAAAAGTTGCATTAGTTGGTTTTGGAACTTTCTCAGCTAAAAGAAGAGAAGCTAGAGAAGGAATCAATCCATCAACTAAAGAAAAAATCACTATTCCTGCTAAAACAGTTGCTTCATTTAAAGCTGGAAGCAAATTAAAAGAAGCTTTAAACTAATAAAAAAAGCAATTAATTGCTTTTTTTTATGTGTAAAAAGATTAGTTTGCTCTTTAAAAAAGCATATAATAATGATAAAATATTAATAGGTGATACTAAAGTGAAGATTAAAAACGAAAAAATATTTAAAAATAAAACTCAAATGATTATTTATGGGATATTATTTGTGTTAATTATATTTGCTTTTATATATATAGGTAACAAAACATATCAATATGATGAAACAGACAACATTATATTTCATGCAGAATATGATATGGTTCCTTCAGATAATATATATGATTATATTGATGCAAGAGAAGTGCTTAAAGTTTTAGATGAAAATGCGGTAATTTTATTTGGTCATACTAGTAGTATATGGACTGAAAATGTTGCATATTTACTTAATGAAGTTGCCATGGAAAGTAATGTTGATAAAATATACTTTTATGATGTATACGATGATAGAGCTATTAATAATGGTAATTATGAACTAATAACTGAAAAAATAGCTAGTTATTTATACACTGATGATTTAGGTAAAAAAGATATAAATGTCCCACTTATTCTAATTATTAAAGATGGACTCGTAACATACTCGTTTGATGAACTTAGTTTAGTCAAGGGTAATGTTACTCCAGAAGAATACTGGAATAGCTATAATACTAATTTATTTAAAACTAATTTAGTAAGTGCATTTGAATATTTTAATGGAGTAGCAGAATAATGGAAGATATAAGAAGTAAGTTTGCAGTCATAATATTTATTGTTATATTGGCAGTATTTGTTATAGGGGGATATTTCGGCACTAAATATATGCTTAATAGACCTAAAGAAGAGACTAAAGAAGAAATAGTTGAGATAACTGAAAAAAGAATTGATCCATCAAAAGACTATATGTATTTTAGTGAGGAAGAAAATGTAGTAGAAGAATATTTAATGGGTTATAAAAAAATAACGATAAATTTTGAGAGTGGTAAAACTATTGAATCGACACTAAATAAAGAAGTAGAAGAATATTCTAAAACTGTTGTAAAGTTAAATGAAGAAAATACACCAGAAACAATTACCTTTCCAAATGAAGAAGGAATATTTAGTTTAACGTACAAAAACTATGAAATAATTGAATATGGTAATTACGTGACACTTATTGCTGAAGATTTTAAATACGATGTGGTAAGTTATACAACGGCGCTTAAAATTGATAGTTTTATATTTAATAAAAACACAGGATTAATAGTTACGGAAGAAGATTTATTAAAAATTAATGATATAACTATTGATGAAATCAAAGGTTTAATAAGAACTAAATTAGAGGTACTTAATTTAGATTCTAATATAAATAAAGTAGATGAAACAGTTAAAAATTTAGATTATGCACTTTACGTAAATAATTTAGGAAAACTTGAAATAAGATATTTAGTAAAATCGACAAAACAAGATTATTATGATAAACTAGTAATCAATTAAGGAGAAATAATATGTATAACGAAGAATCAAGAATGAAAAAAGCAATAGAAAGTTTAGATGATAAATTAACTTCGATAAGAGCAGGAAGAGCAAATCCTGGAATATTAAATGGAATAATGGTATCTTGCTATGGAAGTGATACGCCACTTCAAAGTGTTGCGAACATTACAGTACCAGAAGCTAGAAAACTATTTGTTAAGCCATTTGATAGATCTATTATAAAAGATATTGAAAGAGCTATTAATGAAGCAAATATTGGTATAGCTCCGAGTAATAACGGCGAAACAATAATATTAACTATTCCTGATTTAACTGAAGAAAGAAGAAGAGAATATGTTAAAATGGCTAAGTCTATTGGCGAAGAAGGTAAAGTAGCTCTTAGAAATATTAGACAAGATGTTAAAGATGCAATTATTAAAGATAAATATCCAGAAGATGAAGAAAAAATGCTTTTGGAAGATTTACAAGAAACAATCAATAAATATAATAAAATAGTTGATGAACATATTGCCAATAAAGAAAAAGAACTTATGGAAGTATAAGTTTTTTTGTATAAAAAAAAGATAAGGAGAAATATGTTTAAAGATTTAAAAGTAATATTTATGGGGACGCCCGATTTTTGTTTACCTACACTAAAGATGCTTAAAGAAAACACTAATCTTTGTTTGGTAGTATGCCAACCAGATAAAATAGTTGGCAGAAAAAAAGAAATAGTATTTGGAGCTTCTAAAAAGTTTGCTTTAGAAAATAATATTGAAGTATTCCAGCCGCTAAATATTAAAAAAGAGTATCAAAAAATAATTGATATAAAAGCAGATTTAATTATTACTGCAGCATATGGACAAATAGTTCCAAATGAAGTTTTAACAGCGGCAAGACTTGGTGCTCTTAATATACATGGATCATTATTGCCTAAATATAGGGGAGCTGCTCCAATACAAAGAGCAATCATGGATGGTTTAAATGTAACTGGTGTAACACTTATGTATATGGATCAATCAATGGACACAGGAGATATGATAGCTTTAAAAGAAGTTGAAATTGAAAAAGAGGATAATTATTATTCTTTATATAATAAACTAAGCATAATAGGATCAGAACTTTTATATGATAATCTAGAAGCAATTAGAAATGAAACTAACGAAAAAATTAAACAAAAAGATGAAGAAGCAAGTTATGCTAAAATGATATATAGAGAAGATGAATATATTTCTTTTGACGATAGTACTCTAAATATTTTTAATAAAATTAGAGGGATTTATCCAAATGCATATACAATCATTGATGGTGAAATTTTAAAAATACTTGAAGTAGATTACGAATTGAAAAATATAAGTGATTGTAATAAAGTTAGTGTTTTGAATAAAAATGATTTAGGAATAAATGCAGTAGATGGAATAATATATTTAAAGAAAGTTAAACCATTTGGAAAAAAAGAAATGGATATAAAATCATATATTAATGGTCTTAAAAATAAAGATATAAAGAATTTAAAAGTGGGTAAAGATGAAACATGTAATAATAGTTAATTTAATTACTACTATTAGGATTATAATTGCAATAGCGTTATATTCTGTATATTTACAATTCGGATCTCTAGCAGTCGCTTGCTTAGTGTTATTTGCATATCTAACTGAATTTATAGATGGTAAATATGCTAGAAAATTTAATTGTACAACATTTTTTGGCGCTCTTTATGATGCTTTAGCAGATAAAATTTTTAATTTAGTATGCTTACTTATATTGTTTGATATAACTAAATTAGCAATAGTGCTTATTATATTTGAATTATTTATTATAATAATAAACTACTTAAGATACGATTTAGGTCATAATATAAAATCAGTTGTTACTGGAAAAATAAAAATGTTTGCAATAGCTATTTTCATAGTCGGAACATTTGTGATAGATCACTACTCATTTATATATGATTCAAATATTTTTTTGATAATTTATTCATTAGCAATTGTATTTGAAATATTATCTTTTTCAAATTATCTAACACATTTTTTTCTAGATAAAAATGTTTCGATTAAAAAGAAAAAAAATAATTTAAAAGGAAAGTTATTTGATCATAAATTTTATGAAAAAAACAAAAATAAATCAATAAAAAAAATCACTAAATAACTAGTGATTTTTTCTTTGTCTTATATATGGTGTAGGTAATACTTCTAAAGTAGTATTAGTTTCTTTAATGGGTCTATAATATTCAGGATTTTTAGTAAGAGTAGTGTTTCTTCCTTCTAAAAATCTTTGTTCATCAAATTTATGCATACTTAGTTCAATAAGAGGAATTAATTCTTTTAATAAATTATCATTAATATTTTTAATTTCTAGATACTTTGCATAATTGTTTTCATATGCTTTTTCGCTATTATTTTTAATAATACTAGCATTAATAAAGGACACAAACATAGAAGCTGTAGTTAAAGTGCTTACGGCAGCTAACGAGGAAATAATAAGAGTGGGTACAATTGCAAAGTTAGTATAAAAAAAGTAGCCGCTAAATCCAGCGAATAAAGCACTAACAGCAGTAGAGGATAATAATATATTTTTTATTTTACTCATTACTTTTTTATTATTAGTAATTTTTTCCATATCGTTATCTTCATATTTCATAAACTTAATATCTCTTATACAATATAATACATCAACGATATTATCTTCAGTAACTTCAAACGAATATATAAGTGGATAGTTGTAACAATCTTCAAATGTAATTAATAAATGATTATCGTTGAAAGTTGCTTTAGTTATTTTCTTGTTATAATTTTCTTCAAGTATTTCTGATAAATATGTATATTTTTTCTCCATATAAACTCCTTTTTGATATGCATATGATAACACTATTTTGTGATAAATTCAATACATAATATAATAGTGTGAAACATTTGTGAAATTAGCAGTTATATATTGACAAGTGCTAAGCATACTATTATAATGAGATTAGCACTAAAGTTTTAAGAGTGCTAAAAGGTGGTGAGTAATATGGACGAAAGAAAAGAACTGCTTTTAAAAGAGATTGTTGAAACATTTATTAAAACTGTTAAACCTATTGGATCTAAATCATTATGCAACAAATTTAAACTTTCTTCAGCTACTATTCGTAATGAAATGAAGATTTTAGAAAATCTTGGATATATAGAAAAAAATCATATATCTTCGGGAAGAATACCTAGTGAAAAGGGATATAAATATTATGTGCAAAAATTAATGGTTCCAGAAGATTTGAACGGTAAAGATGTACTTAAACTGCAAAGACTTTTTGCGAATAATGAACTTGTGATAAGTGATACAGTAACTAAGTGTATGGAAATAATAAGTGATTTAACGAGTTATGCATCTGTTGTATTAGGAAGAGCGGCAGAAGATAATTTACTTCAAAAGTTAGATATTATTGAGATTAATGACAATCAAATAATTGCGCTTGTTTGTACGGATAAAGGAATAGTGGAAAACAAAAAATTTAACTTACCAGAAGGTACGAATATATTAGAAATAATAAGAACAAGTGAAATTATTAATAAACACTTAATAGGAACTCCAATTAATTTGGTTAGTGAAAGATTAGAGTTTGATATAAAACCAATGATTGTAAACGAAATAAGTCAGTATGAAGCTGTATATAATATATTTTATAATGCATTTAATGACTTTGCGAGCAATAATAAAAACGTACATGTTGCAGGGACTGCTAAAATATTAAATCAACCTGAATATCAAAATGCTAGTGATATAAAAAAACTTGCTAGTACACTTGAAAACATAAATAGTTTAGAAAAACTAGATAACAAATCTAAGGATGATGATATAAAAATATATATAGGTGCTGAAAATGAATTAGATTCTAATTTAACTGTTATTAAGAAAAACTATAAAGCAGGAGGAGAAGAAGGAACTATCGCAGTTATCGGGCCTAAAAGAATGGATTATAAAAAGATTGTAAGCCTTCTTAATTATGTTGATGATAAACTTGAAAGAAAGGATAAATAATTGTGGAAGAAATTAAAGAAAAAAAAGTTGCAAGTAAAAAACCTAAAAAAAATGAAGAATTAGAGAAATTAAAAAAAGAGTATACTAGTTTAAACGAAAAATTTTTAAGAACACTTGCAGAAACACAAAATATTAAAAGAAGAAGTGATGAAGAATTATCTAAAATGAGAATTTATGAAGGTGAAGACCTTATTATTAAACTATTAGACATTGTAGATGATTTTGAAAGAGCAATTTCAGTAAATACAGAAAACGATGAAATAAAAAAATATTTAGATGGATTTGAAATGATTTATGCTGCGTTAGTAGGAATACTTAAAGCAAAAAATGTCGAAGAAATAAAATGTTTGAACGAAGAATTTGATCCAATGCTTGAACAAGCAGTATTAACTGAAAAAAAAGAGGATGTTCTTTCTGGAGTAGTCATAGATGTCTTACAAAAAGGATATCAATATAATGGTAAAGTAATAAGACCAGCAATGGTTAAAGTAAGTGAATAAATTACTTGAAGGGAAAAAAGTATGTATATAGATTCTTTGACAAATAAGCCTATAAATCATGTGTTTGAAATAGATGATGAAATGTATCCAATTTTAGAAATATTATGGAATAAAGGATATGTTACAAATTCTAGTTGTGCTGGGCACAATAAAATTAAATATTTAGAAAGTTTATGTGCAGATCCTGTAGATAATGAATTTGTTTTTGATAGCCCAGTTATAGTTATATATTTAGGCTTTCCTGGAATAATACAATTTGATGATATACCTAGAGGATTCGATTTAAAATATAAAGAAATGATTCATAAAAAAGAAGGATTATATACAAAGCAAGTAGATACTATGATTAAAAAAATTATTAGTATATATAAACCTAATGACGCATTATTTGACATATTAAAAAATAGTGAGGAATTAGAAGAAGAATTAATAAATTCAAGAATAGAAATTATTAATTGGGCAAACAAATTGCCAAACATAAAAGAAAATAATTTACAAAGAGAAAGGAAAATTAAAAATTATGAGTAAAATTATAGGAATAGATTTAGGGACAACTAACTCTTGTGTTAGTGTTCGTGAAGGAAATGA